>JBHHVM010000149.1:0-7824 GCA_046754265.1 Phycisphaerae bacterium | reverse complement strand
GCCGACGAAGCCCCCAACCGCTTCCGACTGGCCGCCAACCTCAGCGGGCTGCCCAAGGTCAAAGACCTGATCGCCAACCTGCCCAGACTGATGGCCGCTGCCGGGTGCAACCAAGCAAACCCGGACCGCAAAGTCGCAGCCATCGAGCCGAAGGAATAAACGGGCCCTAAACCGACAATACCCATAGTAGCGGCCGGCGCCTCGCCGGCCGTTTCTTTGTGGTTATCTGAATCTGCGGCCCGTACGCATGCGTACATACCGAACCGCAATCGCTTTCCAACGTATCGGTTCTCGGGTAAACAACCACACCTCAGACCCGGGCGTCCAACCCCCGGGCAGGACGCCAAGTGTGCTAGGCCGGGTCATCCACACGCTGATCTTCTGCGGATTCTTTCCCCGGCACTGCGCCATCGGTGCCCGCAATCTATCGCTGCCAGCCGCGTACCTGGGCCACTGTCTGGCACTGCTCGTTTGGATACCGGCCTACGTGGCCACCGTGATCGCGGCGGATCCCATGGGCCGGGCCACTGCCGAACTTCGGTCGGCTGACACCTGGACCCAGCCCGTCACCTACCTGATCCTCTTTTTTTCGATCGTGGGCGTCGAATTGGCCTTCGCCTTGTTGGGCTTGCTGCTCCTGCCTTGGACGGACCCACGGGCGCCGTTGCGAAGCGCAGCGCGCCACGCCCTGCGCACCGCCTGGCTTCACACGGGCCATCTATGCTTGGCAGGCTTTCCCTTCGCCGTCGTGGTGATCCGGCTGAGCCTCATGCCGTTCTCCTCGGAATCCACTTTTGTCCAACAATATATCTTGCCCGCCGTCTTCGGCTCGGGTGTCATCTGGTATCTCTGGGCCGTGTTTCGGGCTGCGACCGCGCCGCTTGAAGAGATCGAACCGCGCGAACCGCTCTGCGAAGGCTGCGGCTACAATCTTTCCCACCACCAGGATCCCGACGACCGTTGCCCCGAGTGCGGCCAATCCGCCCAATGGTCCCTCTCGCCCAACCGCCGCCAACCGCTGTGCTGGCGAACCTCCCGGCGGGGTGGCCGTAAACTTCGATGGTTACCGCTTACCATAAACGCATGGACCAAACCTGAAAAAGTATTCCCCGATCTATCCACCCAGAACGGGCCCGGCGCTGCGGGGCTGTTCCTGGCTGTACAACTGTTCCTCACCGGTGAAGCCTTCGCCGTGTCATGCACCATCGGCGCCATCGTTTTCATCGGCCGCGTCCCGAACAGTGACCTGCCCGAGTTCTTCTACATGCTCAGCCTGCTCGGGGGGCTGATATGTCTATGGATCGGCGCATTCATCTGCCTGGTGGCCGCTATCCTGGGATTGATCGTTGCCAGGCAAACAGGTCGAAACTGTCTCGGTGGGGTCATCCACGTCGCCTGTTACTGCTCCGGCATTTTCCCGGCATGGGCCTTTCTTCAAACGTTCGGAACGATGGCCACCGTCAAAACCATGAATTCCCTGGGTGTCCGATGGCGTGTCATTGACACAGCGATGAATCTGGGCATCCCGGGTCTGATCTTTTTTCTGGTGGTTCTCTACATCGGCGGCGTCGCCAGACGCAGCGCATTGACGCGCTACGCCAACAGATAACTTATACCGTCCATGTGACACCGGTTTTCAACCGGTGGAGACCACAGGTTAGAAACCTGTGCCACACTTTTGGGATACGATTCAGATGTGACGAAAGTTGACACCCACCCGTCAACCGAGAATATCGTGATTGTCCGACAGATCGGGCACCGCCTCCGAGTCGTCTTGGGCTTCCACGTCCTCGTCGGCTGCGTAGCCCTCGGTCAGCTCGCGGGCCATCTGCTCTTGCAGGGCGTCCCACTCGTCGAGGGTCATGCTCACTTCCCGCGCCTGGGACCCCTTGTACATGCCCACGATCCCCGCCTCTGCCATCTGCTCGATCAATCGCGAAGCCCGGGAGTAGCCGATGGTCAGCTTCCGCTGCAATAGCGACACGCTGCCCCGCTTGGATTGCAGCACCACCCGGACCGCCTGTTCGAACAACGGGTCCCGCTCACCGTCGCCGGCCAGGTTGGCCGAGTGCATGCGAATCAACTCCGGGTGGAACTCCGGCTGGGATCGCTCGGCAAGATGATCGATCACCGCGTGCAGTTCCGCATCCTCCAAAAAGGTTCCCTGGGCCCGAATCAACTTGGCGCTGCCCGGCGGCAGGAACAGCATGTCCCCCTGCCCCATCAACACCTCAGCCCCGTTTTGATCCAGCACGATCCGCGAATCCATGCGCGAGGCCACCCGAAACGCAACCCGGCACGGTAAATTGGACTTGATCAGCCCGGTCACCACCTTGGCTTCGGGCCGTTGCGTCGCCACCACGATGTGAATCCCCACCGCCCGCGACTTCTGCGCCAAACGCGACAGATGATGCTCCACCTCCTTGGCACTGGTCATCATCAGGTCCGCCAACTCGTCGATGATGATCACCACATAGGGCAGGTGCGTGGGAATCCGCTGCTTTTCTTCGTCGCTGGCCGGGCTGAACCGCTCGTAAATCTTGTCCTTGCCCAGCGAGTTGAAGGTGGCGATATTGCGAACCCCGGCCTCACTGAGCAGCTCATAGCGCTCCTCCATCTTGGTGACCGCCCACTCCAAGATGGACTCCGCCCTCTTTAGGTCGGTGACGATGGGGCACATCAGGTGGGGAACCTCTTTGAACTGGCTCATCTCCACCATCTTGGGGTCCACCAGGATCAGCTTGCACCAGTCGGGCCGCTGCGTCATCAGCAGGCTCATGATAATCGAATTGATGCACACACTTTTTCCCGACCCGGTGGTCCCGGCGATCAACAGGTGCGGCATCTTGGCCAGGTTCCCGATCAACGGACTGCCGCTGGCGTCCTTGCCGATGAACAACGGCAGGGCCATATCCCGGGCCGACTTGCCGGTGGCCGTGATTAACTCCTTGAGCCGAACTTTCTCCTTCTCCTGATTGGGCACCTCGATGCCCACCGTGTTCTTGCCCGGCAACGGGGCCACCACTCGAACCGCCGGCGCTTTAAGGGCCCGGGCAATGTCGTTGGACAGCGAGGCGATCTGCGAGACCTTGATCCCCGGGGCCAACTCCAACTCGTACATGGTGATCACCGGGCCGGTGTCGATCTCCACCACTCGGGCTTGCAGCCGAAACTCCTCCAGCGTTCGCTCCAGAATCTTGGCCTTGGCCCGCACTTGCGATTCCTGGTGAGCGCTGAAGTTGTATTCCGGATCCTCCAAAAGCGAGAGCGGCGGGAACGTCCAATCCTCGATCTCCCGCGGGTAGGGCTCGGGCGCCTGCTCGGGCTTGCGCTGGAAGTGCTTGATGATCAGCGGGGACACATCCTTGGCCCCGGCCGAATCGACTTCATCCTCTTCGTCTTCCTCCTCCTCGTCTTCCTCGTCCTCGTCTTCTTCGTACTCGTACTCAGCGTCTTCCAGGTCGTCCTCCACCTCATCCAGGCTCTCGTCTTCCTCCTCATCCTCCTGCGTCTTCTTACGCCTCTTCGACGGGCGTGCCTTGGCCGGCGCTTCCACCACGGCCACGGCCGGTCCGTCATCAGTCTGGGTCCGCGACCGGCTTTCCGCCGAATTCGCCGCCGTCACCGCCTGGGGGCCACCGGCCGCCGCTACCGCCGCAGTCGTGGCCTGACGGGCGCTCGCAAAAGCGCTCCTCGAAGCCAGGCCGACCTTGCGGATCGCAGCCGGGGCACGAAGCACCCAACCCTCAGCCACCAAGACCAACCCCACCAACAGGGCGTATCCCAACACCACCACCGCCCCCAGATTGGAGAAACTGTTGCGCACCAGGTCACCCAGGGCGATTCCCACCACTCCGCCGTTACCCTCCGGCAACGCCCCGGAACCAGGGCGTGACACCAGATGCACAGCCGCAGCCGTACCCCCAACCAGCAGGGCCAGCCCGAACGCACGCTGGATCAACTGGGCCACCCGCCCGTGAACGATCCACATGCCTGCCGCCAGCGTTCCAAAGAGCGCCAACGGATAGACCCCGTCGCCCAGGTAATACAACAGGTAATAGGAGATCACCGCCCCAGCCCGCCCGCAGGCGTTGGCGGGCGGGTCGTTGTGCGGATACTGATGCGGGCTGGGCCAATCCCCCGCGTCGAAGGTCAGCAGCGCAGCCCACACGAACAGACAGACCGCCATGCCGAAAATCGGCCCGATCAGGGCCCGCTCGACCGCCCCTGAATCAGGATCAGCCCGACGCATCAATGAACGAACCCTCCAGAATGCACGCCATAAGGACAGACCGTCCTCGAGCCCGATTAGACCGGGTCATCGCCACCAAACCGCGCCAAGGGATATCATCGGGCCGTCCAAAGCCCACGCTGGAGTGAATCTAGCCCGCCCCATGACCCGAGAACCGCTTCCCAGGCCATCGGCACGCCCCATCGGTCCATAGGCAAGCCGCCCGCCTACCCGGTCCGCCGAATGGCCATGTCCACCTCAACGCTGAACGGCCCGAGCTGCGTGCTGCACGGAAGCACCATGTGCGGAGCGCTTTGGGTGGCCCCGGTGATCAGATGGGGCCCCACCGTCACCTTGGGAAGCGAAATCCTGATGCTGACCCCCTCGAAACGAGACTTGGCCCCGCCGGCGATGATGTTCACCATCTCGCCCAGGGCGTCCTTCAGGTCGAAATCCGGGTCGTCAATCTCCATTTGGGCAAAACGCGTCCCGATTTTCCGCGCCACCTCGTTCGAGAACCCCAGTGTGAGGCTTCCCTCGGCATCCCCTGAGAACCGAATGGCCCCCGACACGTCGACAGGCTCGCCGTCGTGATCCTTCAACTGTGCGGGGGCGAATTCCACGGCCGTGCCACACATGGTCTCAAAGACATTGCGAATCGACAGGATGAACGGATTCATAAACTGCGCGTTCATGCTTGCCTCCGTCCGGTGTCCGCGCTATCCAGGCCGGTCAACGCCCTCGACAAACTGCGTCTCCCTATCTATCGAAAACTGAGCCTCAGACCCATAACTCCGTTTGGTCAAGAAGGGTATGAGCGTCACACCCATCACGGGTAGCGTGGCACTCAACCCTCTAGGGCGAAGCTATGCGGGGTTTCTTTGTCGAACCGCCAACCCCCTCTATTCAAGCCCTACCACCCGATCATCGCCGGCGTCTGCCGGGACGACCGCCCCGTTTCTTTTTGGAATTGACCCCACTGCCCCGGCCCCTTTTGGCTTGCTTTCGACCCTTCGCTGCCCGTCGGGGGCCTTGTCTGGGCTTGCTGCCGGGCACGTGCCCCTCGGGCACCAGGTTCAACTTCCGGGCCGGTAGGTCGATGCCCGACGAGATCACCCGGATCTCATCGCCGATCCGGATCCTTCGCCCGGTGCGCTGACCCATGACACAGCCCGCCTTGGCATCCACCTCCCACCAGTCATCCCCCAAGTCGTCGAAACGCAGCAGCCCGTCGATCAAGAACCGCTCCAGTTGCACGAAAATGCCAAAATTCGTCACTCCGGTGACCACGCCTCGATAGGTCGCGCCCAGCTCCTTTTCCAGCATCCGCAGGATGTAGACCAGCTTCAGTTCGCGCTCGGCCGACTCGGCCCGTCGCTCTCGATGACTGCAATGCGCGCCCAGGTCCTCGCAAGCCTCAATCGTCGGGGCCACCGCCCGCTTGCCCTTCTTGCGCCCGCCCCGAGCCTTCTTCAGCCGCCCATTGACGTGATCATCCAGCAAACGATGCACGGTCAAGTCGGGATAGCGCCGTATCGGCGACGTGAAGTGGACGTAATGCTCGCTGGCCAGCGCGAAATGTTCCTTCAGTTCGGGGCTGTAGACCGCCTGTTCCAACGATCTAAGAATTCCCATGTTCACCGCGAACGATTCAGGCTTGCCCGCCACCGCCTTCAGCGCCCTTTGCAGCGATTGACGATCCATGTCCCGGACGGGCTTCAATCCCAACGCCGTCAGGAATCTGCTCAAAGGCTCGGCCGACGCTGGGTCCGGGGCCGGGTGAATCCGCCGCAAACACGGCACCCCCAGCTCCGCAAACAACTCGCCGACCACCTCGTTGGCCTCCACCATGAACATCTCAATCAGCGTGTGCGAAAACGCACGGTCCTCCGGCTCCACGTCCACCGGGCTGCCCTGCTTGTCGAAGACGATCTCCGTGCCCGGCAAATCCAAGACCAGCATGCCGTTCCGCAGTCGCCGCCGCTGAATCCTTCGGGCCAGCGTCTCCATCTGCTTGACCAAGGCCACCACCGTCTTGGAAAACCCCCCGGTCTTACCGTCTAGAATTCGCGTGGCCTGGTCGTAGGTCAATCGCTTGGCCGAGCAAATCATCGTGTTGGCGAACCGGGCCCCGATGCGCTCACCCTTTCCGTTGTAGGTGATAAACGCGCTCTTGGTCAGCCGGGGCTCACCCTGTTGCAGGCTGCACACCCCGTTGGAGAGCACTTCGGGCAACATGGGTATCACTTGCCGCGGAAAATAAACGCTGTTGCCGCGTTCTCGGGCTTCGACGTCCAGCGGGCTTCCTGAAGTGACGAAATGGGACACATCGGCGATATGCACACCCAATTCCAGCCCGGCCTTGGTCTTGCGGATCGAAATGGCGTCGTCGAAGTCCCGGGCGTCGTCCGGGTCGATGGTGATGACCGTCAAGTCGCTCAGATCGGTCCGCGACCCAGCCACGGCCTCGGGATTGTAATGCTTGCCCGCCCGCCGGGCGGCTTCCAATACCGCCTTGGGAAACTCCAACGGGAAGTGATACTGGTGGATGATGCTTAGGGCGTCTACGCCGGGCTTGCCCCGCTTGCCCAGCAGCTTGACGATCACCCCCCGGGCGTCGCGCCGCTCGTCGGGATACTGCAGGATCTCCACCACCACCTGATCCCCGACCTTGGCCCCCTTGGCCCGGTGATCCGCCACGAAGATGGGCACGTGCAGCGTGTTACCGTCGGGCCTGACGAACCATTTCCCCAACTCGTGGCACAACTCACCCACGAACGTGCTTTGACCCCGCTCGATGATCTCGACGATCCGCCCCTCATAGATCATCTCGCCGCCACGCTTGCCCGCCTTGACCGCCCGTGCCTCGACGGTGTCACCGGTCACCGCCCCCCGACTCTTGCCCTGCGGCACATACAGATCCCCGTGGGCGCCGGGTTCGTGCGGAATGACAAACCCGAATCCCCGCGGATTCGCCCGAAAGGTCCCGGTGATGGTCCCGGTCGTCTGGGGCAGCATCACCGCACTGGCCGACCCCAACACCACCCGGCCCGACTTCATCAACGCCCTAGCCGCCCGACGAAAATCCCCATATTCGTCCTGCCCGATCCCCATCTCCCGGGCCAAACGCTCCAACTCCACAGGCCTATACCCCGACCGACCCAAATGCCGAACAATCCGATCCCCGAACTTTTCAACCACCATGACCACGCCTCAATCCAAATGTGCCCACCAAAAGAATCACTGCCTCAGCAAACCCTACCCGAATCAAGACTCAGAGCGGAACCAGGGTGCTGCCCTCAATCTCGATACACGAAGAACAGACCTTCACACGGAGAGAAAACCCCACCGATATACCCACATCCCGAACTTCAGCCTGGTTCAGTTGGCTAAACATAACTCCTTTACCCACAATGTGTTACGCAAACTTCCATCGATGGCAAGATGGGCTATAGAAAAAAGCTGTGCGGTACCGATACTTATTTCGCCAGACATTCTAAACTACCCAATTTATCAATTCCTTGTAATTCAGGGACAGCAGGGGGGTTTAGGAAGAGGCTATTCTTGCCGGTGGGACACCGGCTTTCGCGCGG
>JBHHVM010000148.1:0-7829 GCA_046754265.1 Phycisphaerae bacterium | reverse complement strand
AACAAGCTGATCGATCTGGTTGTCGGTGGCCGTGATTTGACGCTGGAGGGCGGTCCTCTCAGCCGGGGTCTTGGCGGCGGCTAGTTGTTCGTGGAGGTCGAGCATTTGCTGGACGAGTGTGACCATGCGCTCATGACAATCTGCATCCCGTGTATCATCGAAATCAATGACTCGAAACGGGAGACGTTCCAATGCCTGCTTATTCACAGCGAAATAGCCACCTCTAAAACGGTTCGTCAGCTGCGAGATGCAGCAGTTCATCAGCGTCGAATTCAGAAGGCCAACGGCGTAATTCAGATGGTGCAGGCCAAGCTGAGCACGCAGCCCATACCCACCGGTGGTGATGTTCACGAAGAAGAGTTTGCCCTGCAAATCAGGTGCAATACGTAGTTTCTTTGTCATATATGGGACGAGCAGCTTCGGCCCCAAGAAGGTCCCAATGTTTTGGCCACGAGCGTAGGCGTACCAATCTTTGCGCGTACTCCACTTCCCTCGATCACGCGCGCCGAGTGTCTCTCTATGCTCGTTCAAGTAGGCCCAAGCCTTGGGGAACGTCTTCTTAAGATGATCTGACGCGATCAATTTGGCTCGCCCATCCTGGTCTACGCTATATGGGTATATGATATGAAGGCCAGAGGAGGTGTCGATGGCGTAGCGATGAACGTGCTCGCCTTTTACGACAGGTTGAAGAATAGATTGTTCGAGCCAGTTCTCCTGCCCGAATCCGTTAAGTACACGAACCAAATCGGCTTGATGTTCCTGCACGGACACCATGTAAAGCTTGTCGGCGCTTGTCTTGAGCCCCTGGAATACCTGAAGACCCAATTCGACGAATGGAATGAACGAATCCTGGAGCCTAGGCAGAATGGCTCCGACGTCACCCACTGCTAGGGACCAGCGTGATCCGTCACGAGGGACCGCTAGCGTTTTGAAATCAAGAGACTGCGAGCACAAAGCATGCTCTAGACCGAATGCGCCCGCCGCTCGATAGGCGCTTCCGAGTGAGGCATAGTTAATCGCCCCATCATGTGCCCTATTCAGAAATAGCAAAGCCGTGTAGGTCCCCGAACCGACAAATATTTGACCGTCTTCAAAGTCGACGATCACTTCAGCAAGGGATTCCTCACCGAGCACTCGCCGGAGCCCCTGACCATAGTCGGTAGTGAAGAACTTGTTGGGCAGGATGTACGACACGCGCCCCATCGAGTTTGTTAGCGCGAGCGCATGTTCGACGAAGAGGACGTAAATGTCAAACGTGGCCGTTGCAGTCCTGAATACCCGACGGAAGTAATCACGCTGAGTCGGGTGAAGTGTTTGGCTGCGAATATACGGCGGATTCCCAATCACCGCATCGAACCCAGGGTTGCTGCGGTTGAACACTTCGGCAAACTCCGCGTGCCAGTCGAAGGCATTGATCCGATACCGTTCCTCCTCGTCGAGCAGGTTCAACTGCTGGTTCTCGTAGAAGTCCGGCCCGATGAGTGAGTTTCCGCACTTGATGTTGTTGGCCAGGTCGGGCAGGGCCCGTTCGTGGAACAGGCGCAGGGTCTGGCCCACGGTCTCAGCCGTCTCGCCTTCCAGGACTTTCAGCAGCAGCGACAGCTTGGTCACTTCAACGGCTTGGGTGTCGATGTCCACGCCGTGGATGTTGTTCAGCAAAATGCGCTTCTTCTCCGACGCGGTCAGCCGCCAATCGTCGTCGGCCTTCTGGTAAACCGGCGGCGTCTTCTTGCGGGCGTGTTTTTCGGGGTCGTTGTTTCGATACCACTCCAGGTGAAAATCGAGCAGGCATTGGTAAGCCCCCAGCAGAAACGACCCCGACCCACAGGCAGGGTCCACGATGCGCAGCTTGGCAGCCTGCTTGGGGGTCTTGCCTTCCAGAAGCTTGCCCACCGTGTGCTTGACGATGTAGTCCACGATGTAGGTCGGCGTGTAATAGACGCCGCCGGCCTTTTTGACCTCGGGCTTGGGTTCGATCTTCACCGATCGCCCCGCCCGGACAATGACCTGCCCCAAGAACTGCTCGTAGACCTGACCCAGAATGTCAGCCGGCAGCACCGAAAACTCATAGGGGCAGTCGGGGTAGTAGAGGCGCGTCAGGATGTCCTTGATGACCTTGTCGTCCAGCGTCAAGCCCGGCGTAAGATCGTCGGGGGCTTCGGATCGGCCTCTTTCCGGCTCGAAGTGGAACAGGCCCGAGTTGTAGCGCTGGTCAGCCTCTCGAAAAAGCCCAAAAAGACGGGCGTAGATTTTCGGGCCGTTGACCAGCCCCTGAAGCCGACCATAGGGCTCGATGCTGCGGTCTTCGCACATGCGCAGAAAGATGATCCGGTCGATGGTGACCTGCACGGCATAATTCAACTCGCGGGCCGTCAGCGCTTTGTTGCGCAGGGCGAAGTTGCGGGCCAGCAGCATGCGCCATTCTTCGATCTCAGCCAAAAACGCGGCATCCACCTCAGCCGTGCCGCGTTTCCTCTTGTTCGACTCGGCGAACTTATCGAACGAGCCCTTGAGGATGGCATCGCGCGAAAAAATCGAGGCGATCTCGTCCCAGCGGTCCACATAGTCGGTGTATTTGAGGTATTTGACCCGGGCTTTGCCGGGGGCATCGGTCTTGGCCGGCTTAATGCGGCAGTCGTAGACGGCCAACTCCTCGAAATCGGTCAGGATCGACAACGGCAGCTTGGCCGACCAGGCGTACCGCCGCACCTGATAGGCCGGGTGGGCGTCAGCCTTGATGTTGACCGACGGTTTCTTGGCCTCGACGAAAAACTTGCGCGTCCCCCCGATGCGAAAGCAGTAGTCGGGCGCCTTGGTCGCCCCCCCGATTTTGATGGCGTCTTCGTGGATGACGTCTTTGTACGCCTGGGCGTAACCAGCCGTGTTGTCCACGTCCCAACCCAAAGCCGTAAACAACGGGTCGATGAACTCGCGGCGGACCTGGGTTTCGTTGTATTGGCTGGCGGTGTACGTAACGCGGTTGCGGTGGAAGGTCTCGACCAGGTCGGGGATGGGGCTGGGGGCGGATGCCATAGTCGGTCACAAAGATCGGCCCTGGGAGGTGGACCTTGCCACCCCCCCAGGGCCGATTGAAAGTCAGCTTGACCCGCTGCGCTTGGCGCGCGCCGGCCGGTGCGATGATTCGTTAGAACGTGGCCAGGTAAGCAGCCAAGTCGTCGATATCCTGGTCGTCCAGGTCGGGGAAAGCCCCGCCGAGATGGTCCGGGTTGGCGAACTGGGCCGTGATCTCGCTCGCATCCTCACCGGCTATGCCCGGTCCTACGGGACCTGGGGGTGTGCCGGGATCACCATGGCAGCCCATGCAATTGCTGGTGTACGTGGCTTCGCCGGCGGCTGCGTCACCTGCACCCATGCCGTCGGTGCCCATGTCACCGCCGGTCCCCGCGTCACCGCCAGTGCCCATGTCGCCATCGGTGCCTGCGTCACCACCGGTGCCCATGTCGTCACCACCGGTGCCCATGTCGTCACCGGTGCCGGCATCGCCACCGGTGCCCATGTCGCCGCCAGTACCGCCATCACCGTCGTTGTCGATGTCGCCCATGGCGTCACCATCATTGTCGGTGTCGCCGCTGCCGCCGCCGCTGGTGGAAGTTGGGCAGCCCAGCCCGAGAGTCATGAAACCGACGACAAACAGTCCACCAAGTAATGTGCGTACAGAACCCTTTAACATGTTTCTTCTCCTTTGGGGTGCCCAAGATAGACCAGATGTCCGCGCCAGATTCTGGTAAAGGGCGAAACCTATTTCGTATTCCACCCGGAAGCATGACTCGGAACGCCTGTCCTGTCAAGAACAACCGGCATGCTATCGGCCCTGCCGGGCGCCCCCTGGCGAGGTGGATTTGGAGGGCTGCGGGGGCCTGGAACGGGGGTCGGGCCCACATGTAGGGCAAGATGCCCGTGTTTGACTATAATGACCCACAGGCTGAGCCGGCCGGAGGGGCTGGGCCCCGCCGAATCGGAGACTGGGCCGGGTCATTCAACGAAACTTGGGCATTCTAGCGGAAACCGGGTTGAGGCTGGCCTCTGCCCGTCGATAGGGACTGTAGCAGACCGGGGGCGCTCGACCTGTTAGACCGTAATTGATGTTCGTGACAGTATGGAATTGAAACACAACAACGCATCCCGTCCACCCGCAAGCCTGCTAACGCCGGGGCAGAAGACCTGGCTGAGCATCGCTCTGCTGCTGGCGGGCCTGATGCTGGCCAACACCTTGTATTTGCTGGCCAACCGGGCGGCCGCACAGATCGGCGGGGCCGTGGGCGAGCTGTTCGCAGCCGACCCCTTCACCGTCCCAAAAACGTTTCAGGTGATGGTGCTGGTCCATACGGGCCTTGGCGCGGTGGCAGCCCTGTGCATGTTGACATTTGGGGCGGCCCATCTGCCCAGGGTTTGGCGCCGGCGCAGGCCTCGCTCGGTGGCCAGCGGGGTGGCTTTTGTGATTTGCGGGCTGCTGCTGGCAGCCACCGGACCGTTCATCGTCTACGCTTCGGCGTCTGACCAGCACAACTGGGTGTGGTGGACGCATGTGTTGGCCGCCCTGTTGGTTCCGGCCGCCTATGCAGTGCATCGCACGGCCTCTTTCGTTCCGCCGGTGCGAGGCAGCTACCGGCGGTTCATCACTTTGACATTAGTGACCTTTACCGTCGTGCTGTTGGCCCATGCTATCGGTAGCCGGGGCCCCCAGTTGACGGCCGAGGCCAGGCGGGCCCAATCCAAAGGGACCTACACCGGGCCCGGCGCCAAGCGGCGCGACCTGGCCCGGTTCCTGCCGGAGTCTCACGAACCGGTGGAAGTTCGCCAAGCTCAATGGGTTCCAGCCAGCTTCGTTCCACCGCAAAGTCCGTTCTTCCCCAGTGCCGCGACCACCACCACCGGCGATTATCTGCCGGCCAGGATCATCACCCGGGGCGACATCTCGGCCCCCCAAAAGCTCGCCCCCGACCTGGACACATTCGGATTTGTGGTCCGCGAACAGATTGGGGCCGACACCTGCGCCCGGTGTCATCCGGATGTCGTCGAACAGTGGTCCCGCTCAGCCCACCGCTTCGCCTCGTTCAACAACCCCTTCTACGAGGCCACCGTCAACCTGGTTAGAGAGCAGGCCTTGGCCACCAACGACGGAGTGGCCAAACACATCAAAGCCTTTCCCGGAGCGGCCGGTCGCGAGGGCATGATCAAAAGCAAGTGGTGCAGCGGCTGTCACGACCCAGCCATCATGTTGGCTGGGAAGATGACCGAGGAGATCGACCGCAGGTCGCCGCAGGCCCAGGCGGGTTTGACCTGCCTGGCGTGCCATGCGATTGACACCATCCACAACAATACGGGCAACGGGGCCTACAACATCGCCGACGAACAGGAAGACCCCTACATCTTCGCCGACGCCCCAGCCGGTACCGTGCGGGCGTTTCTGCACGACGTGGCCATCAAATCCAAGCCCGAACCGCACAAACGCCAACTGCTCAAACCCGTTTTCCGTCAACCCGAATACTGCGCCTCCTGCCACAAGGTCAGCCTGCAGGAGTCCATCAACAACTACCGCTGGCTTCGCGGTCAGGACGAATACGACAACTGGCACGACAGCGGCGTGGCACTCAACGCAGCCCGCACGTTCTACCTTCCGCCGGCCAAACGCATCTGCCAGGATTGTCACATGCCCATGGAAGACGCCCCCCTGGGCGACGTGTCGGCCCATAACGGTCAGGTCAAATCGCACCGCTTCCTGGCGGTCAACACAGCCCTTCCCTTCATCCGCGGCGACACCGAGACCGTCGAGCGCACTGAGGCGTTTCTCCGCCAGGAAAAGCTACGCATCGACGTCTTTGCCCTGGTGCAATCCAGCCCGGACGATGAAGATGCACCGGTGTACGCCCTGGATCAAAGCAAGCCGACTCTGACGGCGGGTCAAACGGTCACCTTCGACGTGGTGGTTCGCAACGTCGGCGTCGGGCACACCTTTCCCGGCGGCACCAACGATTCGAATCAAGGGTGGATCGAGTTTACCGTCTCCGACGCCGACGGCCAGGTCATCGCCCAAAGCGGGTGGGTCGGGCCCGACGGCTACGTCGATCCAGCCGCTGAGTTTTTCCGATCCGTCCTGGTGGATGCAAAGAGCCGGGCCATTCACATGCGCAACGCCCAGGATATCCGGGCCCAGGTGTATGCCAACGTCATCGGGCCGGGCACTGCCAAAGCCGTTCACTATCGCATCACCCTGCCCGAGCATCTGGCCGGGGAATCCATACGCGTTCAAGCCCGCTTGCTGTGGCGGAAGTTCGACCGGGCCTATACTGAGTTCGCCTACCGGGCCAATCCCGACGGTTTCAAGATGTTCGACTCCTGCCCGGATTTGCCTATTACGCTAATCTGCAGCGACGAGGTCGTGCTGCGCCTGGCCGATGCACAAGACCCGGCCGCGGCGGAACCCGGCAACCCAGCCGTGGACTGGCAGCGCTTCAATGACTACGGCATCGGGCTGCTGCTACAGGGTGACACCAAGGGCGCCAAAGGAGCGTTCGCGGAAGTGGCCAAACGCTTTCCCGACCGACTGGACGGGCACCGCAATCTAGCCCGCGTAGCCATTGCCGACGGCGACCTGCCGGCCGCGTACGGTCACTTGCTGCGCTGCGAAGAACTCGTGTCCAACGACCCGCAGACCGCCTGGTTCTGGGCGGTGGTCTTGCAGGAGGATGGCCGATACGTCGAAGCCGCCAGCGCCTACCAGCGGGTCCTTCAGAAATTCCCGGAGGACCGGGCGTCGTGGCGCAATTTGGGCCGGACCTACTATCTGGATGAAAAGTTCGGCCAAGCCATCGACGCGTTCGAGCGGGTGTTGGAGATCGATCCGGAGAACCGAGTGGCCTATTACCACATCATGCTCAGCGCCCGGGCCCTGGGGGACGACGCCCGCGCCGACCGCGCCCAGGCTGCCTATCGCAAATACAAGATCGACGAATCGGCCGAAGAGTTCACCAAGGCGTACCGGTTGCAAAACCCCCAAGACAATCTACTATCCCAGCCGATACACGTTCACGAGCTGCGGACCGGCGCCCGAATCACAGCAAGATGAGGCTCGGCGCACGCTCATGCCCGGGACGGAGTTGGATTCGCGAGTTGCCGTTTTAGATCTGGAACGCCATGCCCAATAGAGTCTTAAACGTCCAACTCAAGTCCGCCACAGCCGTTGCGTTGATATTGATACTGACGGGCTGCGAGAAAGCGCCGCAGGCTGAAGCGATCCCGGTGGAAGAATACATCAAGCCGGACGCCGGGCCGACCTACGTTTCGGCGACAGGCCCTGACACCTCCGGCGCGACCTTCACGGATATCACCGAATCGGCCGGTTTGAGCTTCAAGCACGTCAACGGCGCCTTCGGCAAAAAATGGATGCCCGAGACCATGGGCAGTGGAGGGGCCTTTTTGGATTACAACGATGACGGTTGGCCCGACATCCTGCTGATCAACGGCGCCTATTGGCCGGGGCACGAGTCAGATGGCCCGGCGCCGGTCAGCCGGCTGTTCGAGAATCGCGGTGACGGCACGTTTATGGATGTCACCGAATCGACCGGCCTGTCCAAAGTGACATGCTATGGCATGGGAACCGCCATTGCCGACTATGACGGTGACGGCGACCAGGATATTTACATCACCGCGGTGGGCGAGAACCACCTGCTCCGCAACGACGAGGGCAAGTTTATCGACGTGACCGACCAGGCCCGCGTCGGCTTCAGCGCTTGTGCCGAGGGTGAGCCCTCACCGTGGGAATGGTCCGTCTCGGCCCTATGGCTGGATTACGACCGCGATGGGCGATT
>JBHHVM010000147.1:0-7847 GCA_046754265.1 Phycisphaerae bacterium | reverse complement strand
CCAGGAGCGGGACCTTCATCGGTTGATTCCTCGTGGGATCGGGGCGCGTCGCGCTCGAGAAGCTGCCGGGGGGAAAGCCCGTAGAGGATGAATTCGGGTTTGCCTTGACGGAGCATGTATTTGATGAGGGATTCGTTTTCGGCAGCTCGAGCCCCGGCGCAGGCGTAGTTGGCCACGGTCACGGATCGGCCCAGGCGATCGTGACACACCTTGGCCATCCGTGGAGGCACGATGGCTTCGCGGGCCCGGCTCGAACCAATCACGCAGACCTGTGCAGGTCCAGCCACCTCCAGATGGTCCGCAACCCCGTGGTACTCGAGGCTTCCCATCGCGTAGGGAATCAGCAGGGGCAACGGCACCTGCCGCACGACCAACTCCACCAGACCGACCAGCAGAACGGCAAGCGCGAACGCCCAGGGAAAGCCGCTCGGCAGGGGCGGTGGGTTAGAACTGGAAGTAGATGAACGCTTCTCCACGGTAGTTCCCAAAAAGAATGAACGCCAAAATGCCGGTTGTGTAAACCAAGGCACGCAGTGGCACCGGCATGCGCAAAACGAATTTCAGATCTTGGGTGACCCATTGAAAGAGCTGGACGCAGGCAAAGAGCAGGGCGCAGGCGGCGAAGGCCTGCAGGGCGGGCAGCTTGATGGCCAGGGCGGTCAGCGTCCAGCCGGAAACGAGTGCCGAGAGCATGTCGCCGACCTGTTGAAGCGATTGGGCCCTGAACAACAACCAGCCCAGGCAAACCAGGTGAAAGAAGACGACCACGCGCAGGCCAAACCACAAACGGTCAGCCAAGGCGCCGCGAGGATGCACCCAGCGCTCCAACCACGGCTTGACCCTGCGGTGGACGCACAGCAACGCCCCGTGGTAAACCCCCCAAAGCACGAAGTTCCAGGCGGCACCGTGCCACAGACCGCCCAGAATCATGGTCAGCATCAAGTTGACGTAGGTCCGCCCCGCCCCCTTGCGGTTACCCCCCAGGGAGACGTAGAGGTAATCGCGCAACCAGGTGCTCAGACTGATGTGCCACCGTCGCCAGAAGTCGCTGGGATTGGTGGCGAAGTAGGGCAGGTTGAAGTTGAGCATCAGATCGAACCCCATGCAGCGGGCGGCCCCCCGAGCGATATCTGAATAGGCGGAGAAGTCGCAGTAGATTTGTACGGCGAAGGCATAGACGCCGATGAGCGCGGATAGACCTGTGACCTGGTCGGCCGCAAAAACCTGGTTGGCGGCAGCGGCCACGTTGTCAGCCACCACGACTTTCTTGACCAGACCCCAGCCCATCAGATACAGGCCGGTGTAGACCCGGGGCCAGGTGATGGCACGGGGCTCTGCGACTTGGGGCAACAATCGAGAGGCCCGCTCGATCGGCCCAGCCACCAACTGGGGGAAGAAAGCCACGTAGACCGCGAAGTTGAGCAGGCTTCGTTCGGTGGTCACCCGCCCGCGGTAAAGGTCGATGGTGTAGCTTAGGGTCTGGAAGGTGTAGAAACTGATCCCCACCGGCAGGATGATGTTCAGCGTGGACGGGTGGGCCTGGAACCCCAAGGCGCCCAGGAAATCGGCGGCGCTGTCGATGAAGAAGTCGTAGTATTTGAAGAAACCCAGGATGCCCAGGTTGGTGAACAGGCTCAGCAGCAGGATGGCGCGGTGCCGCCCGGTGCGGGCCGGCGGGTGGGCGGGGTCCACGTGGCGCACGTCCAACCACAGGCCGCAAGCGTAATCAACCACCGTGGAGACGACGATCAAACCTAGGAAGCGATAGTCCCAACAGCCATAGAAGTAATAGCTGGCGACCAGTAGCACGGCGTTGCGGGCCCGGACCCGGTTCCGCAGAGAAAAGATCACGGCCCACACGACCAGGTAGAACAACGCGAAGTGCAGACTGTTGAAATTCATGAAACTCCCAGGGGGTCAGGGCTTACTGCCCCCCCGCCATCTGGCCCATGATGGCTGTGGCCATGACACCGCCCGCCAACACGATGGCGGCGCCCACCTTGAGCACCGTGCCCACGGTCCGGCCAACGGCGGCCAACAGACCCACCTTGGCGGCTTCGGCAGCGTGTCGTTGTTGCGACAGCTCGGCAACCAAGGCACCGCAGAAACAGCCCACCGCAGCCCCGATGATCGTGCCGATGATAGGCACTGGAATGCTAAGCAGGAAGGCGCCGAGAATCCCGCCCACCAAGCCCCACCAGGCCGCTCGGCGCGAACCCCCTCCGCGGCGCGTGAACCAGGCGCCGGTGACCAATTCCAGCAGCTCAGCCAACCCAGCCAACCCAACCAGGCCTGCCAACGTCCATCCGGTGATGATCTGCCAGTGGTAGTAGGCGCCGTAAGCGGTGGCGGCCGCGACGACCAGCCAGGTCCCGGGGAGTTGGAAAACCGTCGAGAGTGCAGCCAAGGCACACAGCAGGGCCAGGGCGATGAGCAGGACCACATCTAGAACAGCCAATCGAACGATCCTCCTGGTAGTCCGCACAACGGACCCAACTGGTGCGAGAATCCTTTCTCGCACCCGGCCCGGCTGCGGGATGGGAATCCCGTAGTAACGGGGGCGAGATGGGAATCTCGCCCCAGCTTCTCCTCGATCGTTCCCCGAGCGTGTCGGGGCATGCCGCAAAGACCGATAACCGCGACCGACTCTCAGGTGGCCTTTGCGGTCTGCCGATGACCCCTATTATGGGTACTGCCACGCCGACTCGCCACGACCTGCCGCCTGCGGCACCGATCCGGGAACCGAACGAAGCGAATCTTAACGCGGGAGCCGCCGTCGGGGTAGATGCCGGCCAACGCGACGGCACCGGGCGAGCCATCAAGACACTGTGCGTGTGCGGAGCCCGGCCCAACTTCATGAAGATTGCGCCGCTGGCCCGGGCGTTGGAGGGGGCTGGGCGTTTCGACAACCACATCGTGCATACCGGCCAACATTATGACTTGCGGATGAGCGAACTGTTCATCAAGCAGTTGGGCATCACCCAGCCCGACGTCAACCTCGAGGCGGGCGGGGGCAGCCACGCGGAACAGACCGCCCAGATCATGCGGCGGTTTGAGCCGGTGCTGCTGGAGCAAAGACCCGACTGGGTCATTGTGGTGGGCGATGTCAACAGCACACTGGCCTGCGCGTTGGTGGCCACCAAACTGGGGGTTCGGGTGGCCCACGTGGAGGCGGGTTTGCGCAGCTTCGATCGGAGCATGCCCGAAGAGATCAACCGGGTGCTGACCGACCAGATAAGCGACTTGCTGCTGGTGTCCGAGCCGTCGGGTGTAGAAAACCTGCGGCGCGAAGGCGTAGCCGATGCCAAGGTGCATTTCGTCGGCAACGTGATGATCGACACGTTGTTGGCCCATCGGGCGCGGGCGAATCAATCACAGATTCTGGAGGAGCTGGGATTGGTCCCGGGCGGATACGTGGCTGTGACGCTGCATCGGCCAAGCAACGTGGATGACAGGGACACAGCCGGGGAGATTGTCGAGGCGTTGAGCCTCATCGGACGGGAATTGCCTGTGGTGTTCCCGGCCCACCCGCGAACGCGGCAGGGCTTCGAGCGCTTCGGGTTGGCGTCACGGTTAACCGCATCCGGAGAAGTACGGATGGTCGAGCCGTTGGGGTATCTGGATTTCCTGAAGCTCATGGCCGACTCAGCCATGACCCTGACCGACTCAGGGGGGATTCAAGAGGAAACGACCATTCTGGGCGTGCCCTGTTTGACGCTTCGGCCCAACACCGAACGGCCCATCACCCTCGAAGCGGGGACCAATCGCCTGGTGGGAGTGACCACCGAGGAGATCGTTTCAGCCTTTCGCAACGTTCGGGCCGATCCGCCGCAGCCGTACAGCCCTCCGCCGTTGTGGGACGGGCGGGCGGCTGAGCGGATAGTCGCCTGCCTGCTCACGGGGCACGCCTCGCAGCCATGATCGGGCTGGTCACCTTTTACTGACACCTAGCGTCACGGCTCGCAACTGAACCGGAAAGCATCGTCCAGATCAATCGGCAGGACCAGCGTGCGCAGCCCCTGGCCCCGGGCGTCGGCGCACATTGCGTCCCGCACGGCTGGCTCATCGACAAAACGGTCGGCGTATTCGGCGTTGAACACCGGTTTGGCTGCGCCGATGAGCGCGTCGTACACCTCACACTCGTCGAATTCGTGGCACTGCTCGTTGACCGCAAAATCGAAGTAGTCCAGCAGTTGGGCGATCTGTTCCAGGTCGTTCTTGAGGCCTACCGACAGCCCCCGCTGATGGGCGGCGTTGGCGATAAAGCGGTTGAAGGCCAGTTGATCCGTCGCGGTCAGGTCGAAGCCCGAGTCGTTCTCAAAGCCGGTCACGTTGTCGGGTTCCACACCGTCGCACCCCTTGGCGACGGCCAGGTCAAGCCGGTCGAGCATGATGGCCTGCACGCCGGCGGAACGGATGTCCAGCCAGCGCTCGTCGGCGAAGTCGTCCAGCGTGTTGCCCAGGTCGGCCTGGTCGAAAGCCCCGGCATCGTCTCGAAAGTCCTCGAACGTCCCGGCTGAGAAGTAGCAAATCACGCGGCGACCGTCAGCCTGCAAGTCGGCGATAACTGTCTGGTCCACGTCGAAGAGATCGATGTCGTAAAGATCGACGTCGTACGTGGTATTGATCCGGCCCTGGTCATTGGGCTGGAGTTGCCACTGCCAGGTTGTGTCTGTGGAGGGGCGATACCAGCTTCCGTCGGTGGTCGGGGGTACGTCGGGGCCCAAGGCGCCAAGCGTGGCGCCATCGCCCGTCGGGGGCGTACCGTTTGGGCCGTCGGCGCCGCCTCCCCCACCGCCGCCGGTCGAACAACCCAACGGCAGGGTCAACGTTAACAGGGCTGATCCCGCAAACAAAAACTGCCGCGCTGGTCTGCAACGCACACGATCAGATCCAGACCGTATCTTGCGAATCATCCATGCATCTCCGTAAACAGCCGGTACCGGTGCCCGATAACCCAATCCGTGCCGGCGGCCCTTGCGGGGCTGCCGGGTTTCGCCGTGCATGTATACGCCCGATTCGGCGCCGTGTCTTTAGGTTCGTCACCGTTCGGCCAAGATCGGTTAAAACTCATGAATGGGGACCGATAAATTAAAGTCCAAGCGTCAACGTGTGGACATTTATGCCGGCCAACCCATTGATTCGGGGGCGGGTGGCGGGCTATGCTGGTCTTAGAGGTTGGCCTACCTGAAAAGCGCTCAATCCCCTTGGAGGCGGAAAGGAAATCATGCGTCGAGATTGCTGTACGGAAACAGGCACGGTGAGGCTGGGCAGCGCTATCGCTGTCATCTTGTGGGTGTTGGTGCCAACCGGGCTGGTCGGGCCCCAAGAAGCGCAGGCGTATGATCCGCTGGTGGGGGATTTTTCCAAGGCTGATCCGTTGGACGTGCGCATCGTGGCCTATAACCACAATCGCAGCTTTATTGAGAATTCCGGCAAGGACGCTGCCTTTGACCGTATCCTGATCGCGCTGAACCCCGACATCATTTGTTTTGAAGAGTTCACTTCTGCCATAGCGCCCAACGACGTGGCCAACCGGTTAAACAGCATCCTGCCGACCGGCGGGGCGGGTTGGCAAATCCACTTCGGGCTGCTGGGGGGCATTCGGACGGTGCTGGCGTCGCGGTATCCGTTGCTGATGACCCGGACTGACACGATCCCGGCCGCTTCGACGCGCGGCGTAACGCTGGCACTGGCCGATCTGCCGGACGTGGACTATCCCGTGGACGTGTACCTGCTGGGCGTCCACCTGAAGTGCTGCGGCAGCCCGGGAGGCTCGGAAGACGCCAAGCGCCAGGCCAGCGCCGACGCGATGGCCAATTGGATGGGCGACGCGAGGGGCGTGGCCCGACCTTCCGGCGAGAACATCGCCCTGCCGACCGACACACCGATGATCGCACTGGGCGACTTCAACCTGGTGGGCGGACCGCAACCCGAAACCACGATCCTTACCGGCAACATTCAGGACACCGGCACCTATGGACCGGCGGTCAAGGGCGATTGGGACGGATCGAACCTGACCAATCTGAACCCGTTGGACCCGTTCACCGGGGACAACTTCACCTGGCAGGGCAGCGGCAGCTTTAACCCCTCTCCGTTGGACCGGATGTTCTTTACCGACAGCGTGATGACGGTGGCCAACAGCTTCGTGCTCAACACCGATACGATGACGGCCACCGCCCTGACCAACGCCGGCCTGCAAGCGGGCGATACATTGCCGTCCAACACATCGGACCACTTGCCAATCGTTCTGGACATGCGATTGTCGGCCGCGGGCTGCATGATCAACGCCGATTGCGACGATGGCTTGGTTTGCAACGGCACCGAGACCTGCGTGGGCGGAAGATGCGTGGCGGGCAACGACCTATGTCCGGGACAGAATTGCGAAGAAGCCACCCAGACCTGCGCGGAGTGTTTCATCAACGCCCAGTGCGATGACGGGCTGTTCTGCACCGGGGTCGAAACCTGCGTTGGCCAGGTTTGCCAGCCGGGCACCGATCCTTGCGGCGGCTTGCCCTGCAATGAGTTCACCGGCACCTGCGGCGGCGGCGGAGTCGGCACCGACCCCTGGATCAACGAGCTGCACTATGACAACTCAGGCAGTGACACCGGTGAGTTTGTCGAGATTGCCGGGCCCGCCGGTCTCGACCTGAACGGGTGGCAGGTTGTGGGATATAACGGAAACAACGGATCGAGTTACAACACGATCACCCTTTCCGGCACGATCCCCGACCAGGCAGGATGCACCGGGACGCTGGCCTTCAACTTTTCGTCGATGCAGAACGGAGCGCCCGACGGCCTGGCGCTGGTGGACCCGTCCAACACCGCCATCGAGTTCCTCAGTTATGAGGGCGTGATGACAGCCGGCAACGGACCGGCTTCGGGGATGACCTCGGTGGATATCGGCGTGGCTGAATCGGGCTCGACGCCGGTCGGTTTTTCGCTGCAATTGGCTGGCACCGGTGCTCAGCCTTCCGCCTTCGTCTGGCAACCCGCGTCTCAGAACACGTCGGGCCAACCGAATACCGGCCAAGTTTTGGACGGCTGCGGGGGCTGCACGACGAACGCCGAATGCGACGACGGCCTGTTTTGCAATGGGGCTGAAACCTGCGTGGCCAGCGTCTGCCAGCCGGGCGTGGCCGTGAACTGCGATGATGGCGTCGGCTGCACGATGGACTCGTGCAACGAAGCCACCAACCAATGCGATAACGTGGCCAACAACGCGGTTTGCGATAACGGATTGTTCTGCGACGGGTCGGAGACATGCGACCCCGCCATGGACTGTCAACCGGGTATCGCTGTCAACTGCGACGATGGCGTGGGCTGTACGGTCGACTCGTGCAACAACACGACCAGCCAGTGCGACAACCTGCCCAATGATGCCATTTGCGATAACGGGCTGTTCTGCGACGGGGCCGAGACCTGCGACCCGGTCAATGACTGTCAACCCGGCACCGCGGTCAACTGCGACGATGGCGTGGGCTGCACGGTTGACACGTGCAACGACACGACCGACCAGTGCGACAACCTGCCCGATGATGCCGTCTGCGACAACGGCCTATTCTGCGATGGCGTCGAAACCTGCGACCCGGTCAATGACTGTCAACCCGGCACCGCGGTCAACTGCGACGACGGCGTGGGCTGCACGGTTGACACGTGCAACGACACGACCGACCAGTGCGACAACCTGCCCGATGATGCCGTCTGCGACAACGGCCTATTCTGCGATGGCGTCGAAACCTGCGACCCGGTCAATGACTGTCAACCCGGCACCGCGGTCAACTGCGACGACGGCGTGGGCTGCACGGTTGACACGTGCAACGACACGACCGACCAGTGCGACAACC
>JBHHVM010000146.1:0-7871 GCA_046754265.1 Phycisphaerae bacterium | reverse complement strand
CCCGCACCCAAACACTTTTCTCGCGGTTATAACGTCCTTGAGATGTCATTTCAGATCCGAGAAGAACGTGAACGCTTCAGCGCATTCGCCCTGACGGGGCCATTCAACGACAACCTTACATTCGTGCGTTTCTCCTATGGCCGTTTGCTCCTGGCCTGCACGCGCAAGAATGAGTTTGCCCACGGTCTTAAGGACATAGACTGGCGGGTTCATGGAATAGGCATCAAGTTCGGCACGCGTCCGCCTGATCCGGCGTTGTGTGGGAGGGTACTGAGCGGGCTTTCGGATACTCAGATCCAGAGACTGCAATTACCCGAATCATTCTTCATTCTACAAGTTCCGTGCTGGCTTCCGTTCGCGCTCCTGGCCCCCTACCCCGTCATAGCATTCATCAAGGGCCCCCTCCGCCGCCGACACCGAAGAAAACGCAACCGTTGCCCACAATGCGGAAACAATCTCGAAGGCAACATTACCGGCATTTGTTCGGAGTGCGGAACGGCGCGATGATCGGCCCGGTGGTCAGCACTTTTGTGGCTGCGCATTGCCCGCCCGTGAGAATCCCCCGTGGACTATTTCCCGTGGCAGGCTGCACAGAGGCTTTTGCCCAGCCCCCGGTGAGGGCGGGGACGACTCAAGTCCATAGGCCGTCCGCCGCATCCCAGCACACTTTTGTCCGGAAAGACGCCCTGCTGGTGCGGGTTGTGGCACGTCGAACAAACCACCCGTCCGTCGGGTGCCAACGGCAGGTTGGCGCAGACTGAACGACCGGGCACCGAAGGGATTGACGGGCGAGTGTCGCCCGCCCTGGCGGCCAACGCCTCCAGCGCTGCCTTGATTTGCGGCGTGGGTTGAGCTTGGATATGCCCCGGTTCGAAATAATCCACGTGAGACCCGTGGCAGGTCACACACAGAGCCGGCTCGTCAATACGCAGGCGCGGCTGACCGGTGCGCCGGATGCCCTCCCCGCCAGCCGGGGCCGACTCGTGACAGAACAGACACGCTTGTGCGTCCACGCGGCCCTTAACATCGATCATGCGATGGGGATTGTGCCGACCCTGCTCCGCGACGGCTTGGTGACACTGCCCGCAAAAAGCGCCGGTGTCTACGGCCCCGGGCGATCGCAGAAAGACCGCGTTGAGCGTGGGACGGGCCGGGCGCTGCTGACAGGCCTGGCGAACGTCGTGGCAAGTGATGCAGCCCAGGCGACCGTCCGGCGCGGGCCAGTCCGCCGGCTTGGCGATTCCGGGGGCGTCCACAGCCCGACCGATGGGGTGCAGTTCCCGCGAAGCCCGGGCCCCGTCGTGACAGTCCAGACACAGGCCGTCTATCATCGCCAATTCGATGGCTTGGGGAACGCCGTCGGCAAGTTTGTGACATCGGCCACATCCTTGGGCGGACCAGTGGGGGTTCTGGGTCGAAGGCGTCTCCTCGACTTGAGCTTGCCCCGGCACATTCACCGGTGCAAAGAACGCCAGGAACATACACGCGGATCGGATGCTCGTCATTTCGACCCTTCCGCGCTCGAGGAGATCATGTCCGCACGCGTGACGGCGGTCAGCAAGGACAACGACACGCGCCCCAGCGCGTCGCTGACCACCACGCGTTCTCCGTGGCCGTCGAACCCATCGGCGAACGTCTGACCCCCACCCGGCAACACCATCACACCGGCCGGCAACACCCAGCCGGGCCAATCGGCGGGGCCTTCGTGGACTTCGACCAGGAACCGCCCGTCGGCATCGAAGACTAGCAACGACTGTCGCCCGGCGTCGGTGACCAGCACCAAGCCCGAAGCCGTGCAGGCCACGTGTTTGGGCCTAACCAGTTGCCCCGCCATTCTGCCCGGGCTGCCAACCGGTGACAGCCATTGGCCTTGCGGGTCCACGCGAAAGATCACACCCTGAACCGAATCAGCCACGTACAACACACCCCGCGGACCGACGCACAGCCCTGATGGGGCATAAAGCGGTTTGGCACCTGCGGGAGGGGCCCAGGGCGACAACCATCGATTCTCGCTGAGCGACCAGCGGTCGATGCGATGTTCGCCAATGTTCCCGATGAAAAGCACCTGGTCGTGGACGGTCACCGCAGCCGGGCGGAAGCTGCGATCCGGGTCAGCCGTGGTCACGACTTGGCCTCGGTACTGCCCCTCCGACGAATAGATCAGCACGCTGCGACGGGTCGTGTCAGCCACGTAAACGTTGCCTCGGGCGTCAACAGCCACATCCACCGGGCAGCGGGGGGGATGGTTGGGGTCGCAGAAATACCGACTCTGCCCGGTGGAAAGGTCGATGGCCAGGACGTCCAATTGGCCCTGGTCGCAGATCAGCAACTGGTCGCCTTGCAGGGCCATGCCCTGGGGGTTGCGCAGGGCGGACTGGGCCACTTCGGGCGGGCCGTAGAGGAATACCTCCAGGGCCGACACCGTTTCGGTTCGAGGCAGGCGGCTCAACATGTCGCCATGAACGACAATTCGTGGCACCGAATGGGCGTCGGGGAAATAAGCGGGCCCGGTCCAGGCTGGGCCTTCGGGTCCGACAATCGCACAGCCGGCCAACGACCCGAGGCTCAGCAGAAGCGCCAGCGGCACTATTCGGGGCTGGGGCATCATTTGATGTGACAACTCAAGCATAGTTGACTGCGCCTGTTGGACATGACCAGCAATTTGGGCACACCCGAAAGATTGTGGGGGTCATGGCAGGAGACGCACTCGACGCGCCCCTCGGGCAGGTGGACCTTTCCTTTGCCGGTGACCACCGAAGCCGGTCGAAAACCGCGATCGCCGCTGGGATAGACGATGCCGATGGGATGGTCCCGCCAGACGAACCCCTGCGGCATGGGGAAGCCCTCCCGGGCCCCAGCCAAGAGGGCGTGGGTCGATCCAATGGTCGAGGTGGCCACCGTGCCGTCGTGACAGCCCAGGCAGATCAAGCTGGTCGGGCCCGGCGTGTATCGACCGGGGACGAAGACGCGGCGCTGCCCCTGGATGCGATAGCGCTCCACGGCTGCCTGCCGGTTGGGCTCGCCCGGCTGCGGCAGCACCGGTCGAACACCCTGCACGTGCGGAATGTGACAGGCCCGGCAAGCGTTGTTCCAGCCGGCGGTGGTGAAGTCGTGCTTGCTGCCCAACACGCCGCGGTGATACCCGGTCAACGCCTCGGTCGATGTCGGGTCCTCGGCTGGCGGCGTCCCTCCCAGCCCGTTCAACCCGAGCATGACGACGATCAGCAGTTTGGCTTTCATGGCTGTGGGCCTTTCGCCTTCGGTTAGCGCCCGTACTCGAAACGCACGTGCAGGACGTTGTGGCAGGTCAACGTGCAGTTGCCGCTTTGGCTCCCGGTATCGACGTATTCGATCCGCCGACCCAACCCGCCCCGGGCGGGTGTGACGATGGACCGGTCGAAGTTGATCAAATTGCTGTGGTTCGTGCGGCTCCCCTGGGATCGGCTGATGCCGTGGGCGTCGTGACAGGCCGAGCACGGGGCCCGCTCCTGCACGACGTGCAAGTTGTGCAGATCGAAGCTCTCGTTGCCCAGGATGCTTTGACGGTCGTGGCAGCGATAACACAGGGCGTAGGACCGGGCACTTTCCATGGTCATATCGTCGGTGATGTAGTTGTCGATCAGCAGAGGGGCATAGATCGAACCGTGCGGCCCCGACGGACCGCTGGGAAAGCTGCCGCTCAATCCCTGGTCGGAGTTGTGACAATCCGTGCAGCGCATCTGCGACCCCACCCGCCAGGGCGGCAGCAGGCTGACCACGTCCCGGTTGTTCCGCGGGCTCACCACCGGGTGAAACGAGGGGTTGCTTGGCTGAAACTCCAAGCGCGTGTTGGTCTGGGTGATCTGGCGGGCGATGTCGGAACTTCTGGGCCTCGACACGCTGTCGGAGTGGCACTTGAAACAGATTTCATACTCGAAGTTGGCGTGTTTAATCGCTCGGCCGGTCAGGCTGATGCCCGAGACGAATCGGTTGTTGGCCGTCACCGCCCCGTTGGAAGGCCTTCGCGTGCTGCCGGGGGTGCGACTGGCCACCGCGTGCGGGTTGTGGCAATCCTGGCATTCCACGTGGCGGGTCATGACCCGCGGGTCCTCGGTCGGGTCGTGTCGCCCCACGAAGCGCTCCACCCGGTGAGCTGAGGGCTTGCGGATTTCGCTGGCGATGTTTTGCAGCACGACGCCTCCGCTGTGGCAGTTCAGGCAGTTGTTCTCCTCGCGGGCGAAACGCAGCAGGCGTTCCCGCCCCGCGGCTGAGTGAATCTTGTGGCAGTTGCTGCACGCGTTGTCCGCCACGGTGTGATAGGTCAGCTTTTCGCGGGGATCGACCTGTCGCCCGCGAATAGGCAGCACGCTGCGGGCGTGGGAAGACGCATCCCACCCCAACAGGTCGTGGCATGACAGGCAAATGGCACTTCGTCGATCGGTGACCCTCAGAAAATTCCCCAGGTTGTTGTCGTGGGGGTCGTGGCAGGTGGTGCAGTGAACTTCGTTGTGGGCCCCCAAGGGCAGCAGCGGCGAGAGCAGGTCCGGGTTCTTGATCTGCAGGTCCCGGTTGGCCAGGGCCCGGTCGTAGCGAAAGCCGATGGGGTGATCGTCGGACAGGTCCTGGGTCAGGTCGGCAGGCCCCGGGCCGATGGTCCGCTGGCTCATCACCACCGGGTCGCCGACCGGACGGCTGGCCAGCAACCCCAGCGCCAGGGCCCCATCGTGACAGCTCAGGCACATCTTGGATGGACCGCTGGGCTGATCGATGCGGGCGTCGGTGGTGGAGCTTTCGTAAATCCGGTAGTGTTGTGCGGGGCGTGGCAAAAGATGCAGACCTGCTCCTGCTCCACCGCGTGGATTTCGCCGGGCCCCAAAACGCTCAGATCGTGAGGCGACCCCACCACGGTGCGTTGGGCGTCGGCCCGGGACGCAGCCAGGCCGACCGCCAGCAAGGCCATTATCGTTCGTAGGCAATTATTCATGGCAACAACTCGAACACCTGCACCCGCCGATTGTACGTGTCAGCCACCCAGAGACGCTGCTTAACATCGATGCACGCCCCTGCCGGTAGCCAGAACTCGCCCGGATCCTGCCCCTCCCGCCCCAGGGCCATCAGCAGTCGCCCCTGGGCGTCGAAGGCTTGTACGTTTTCATAATGGGCGTCGACGATCCACTGGTTGCCCGATGCATCCAACGCCACGCCTTTGGGCAGCGATAGATCGCCCGCTGCGTCTCCGATCCGCCCCACCATCGCCAAGGGCGAGCCGTCCAGCGCCAAGCGCTGCACCCGAAAGTTCATCGAATCAGCCACCAGCAGCGCGTCCTGATCGCAGGTCAGGTGCGTGGGCCTGTTGAACTGGCCAGGACCGGCCCCTTTGCTGCCGAATTGAAACACCATTTCGCCTCGGCGGTCAAACGCATAGATCGCATGGGCATCGGCGTCGGCCACGTAGCACAGTTGGTTGCTCGGGCAATAGGTCAGACCCGACGGACGCTTTAGCACGTCTTGGCCAAGAAGGCGCCCGCCGCCCACGCCCACCGACGCCACCACGGCATGCAGCTCGCTGTCGGCCACCCAAAGCTCCTGCCCCACCCAGGCGACGCCGACCGGACATTCCAACCGTTTGCCCGACCGGTCCGCCATCTCCAGGCGTTGATAGCTTGGATTGGCCACGTCGAACAGGTGGACGCAGCGCCCGTTGGTGTCAGCCACAGCCACCCTTCGTCCCTGCGGACCCACCGCCACCGCGTAGGGGGTGATCATCATCGAAGGCGCCGTCGGGCCGTGCAGCAACTCCTGCCAGAACTTGGCCGACGGCGTTCGGGTGTCGGTGTCGGCGCTGCCGGTCAGTTGGCCTACGTAACGCACGCGGGCGCTGTCCGGCGGGACCGGCCAAACCAGGGGTGGCTCGGGAGCCACCAGCAGTTCCACGCGCTGCGTCGAACACCCAGCCGTCAAGCCCATCAACACCACAAGATATCCCGCCCACCGTTTCAACGCGATACCCTCAGGTTCTTGGGAATCAGATGACTCAAGTCCCGGCGAATGTTGACGTAGAATCCGTAGCCCTCATCGCGAGGATCGGCAAACGAAAGCAAATTGTACTCGGCTGCCAACTCCACCGTCAGGTAGTTTCGCGTATAGGCCAGAACCACGTCAACGTCCAGGGCGTTGGTGTGGCCGCCCACCGTGTCGTCCTCCAGCCGATACGACGCGCCGCTGGTCAGCGACATATACGGGTTGAGCTGCCAGCGGTCGGCCAAACGCAAGTCCAGCCACCAGACCCGCCGGTCGTCCAATCCGCCCTCGAACCAGTAGCGGGATAACTCTCCGGATATTTCCGTGTTGTGCGCCGGAGTCCGCAGCAAAGCAGCCCGGCCCGTGAAGTGAATCGCGTCGTAGGGCTCGACCGTGTCGTCAAAGACCTCCAACTCGGCGCTGAGACTCCAATGCTGCCGGTCAAATCGCACGCCCAGCCGATGACGGTCCATGTTGTCGCGGAGCAATACCACGCGACCCTCGTTGTCGGCGTTCTCGAATCGCCCCTCGAAGCGATAGTAGGGCGTCAGGCCGAACTCGAAGCGATGCTCGATGAGAAAATCGGTGCGAACGCTGTCCACCTTGGCCTCGGTGGGCACCTCGTAGTCGTAATCAAAATAGACCACCTCGTCCTCGTCGATGCGCCCCGAGGGAATGTGAAAAATCTGCACCCGACCCCCCGTGTACGCGATGCGGTAATCCGTGCCGGCCACGTATTGCCGGGTGCGGGCGGCGTTGTGGGCGAAGAGGGTGCCCAAGACCACGCCGGTTTCCCGCAGGTTTACCGGGCGCACGGTGTTGAGCCGGTGGGCTTCGTTGCGGACGAAGCGGCGCCCGCCGTTGCCGCGAGTCCGGGTGCGCGTCCAACCCAGCGACGCGTTGACGTTCAGTTCGCCCAGGCGGTTCTTCTTGCGGTAGCTCACGTCCAGCAGCCAGCCATATTCGTCCACGTCCACGTCGTCGCTGGCGAACTCTTGCAGGATAAACCCATCGACCGTAAAGCGCCAGTCGTCGTTGGGCGTGTACACCACCGTGCCGTCGAACTTGTGCTGATCGACGTCCAGGGCGCTCTGCTGGAACTTATAATACCCATAGCGCCAAATCGTGCGGAACTGGTCATTGTGTTTCAAAGCCAACCGCGTGGCCGCCTCGAATTCATCCCGGGGCAGGTCGCCGCGCTCGTTGTTGAACCGCAAAAAACTGTTCAGGCTATGCTGTTGCAGGTCGCCAAAAGCCAGCTCGTGATCCAGACGCAACTCGGTGCGGGTGGTGTCGAAATCAAAGCTGCTGCCCTGAAAGGTGTTGTTGAGCCGTTCGTGGTCGAATTGCAGCCGTAGCTTATGGCCCTCGGCAATGTCCCAGTCGCTGTCCACGTAGAAGCGAAGGTTCTCCTGCCGTTCGTCGTCCAGGTCAGCCCGGTTGCCTTCCCGCTCGAGCTGACTCCAGGTCAAACCCATTTCGGTGGTCACGTCGCCCGTCACCGCCAGCATCGACACGCCAGCCTCGTCCTGCCGTTCGCGCAAACTGGGCAGGAAGCGGCGGGCAATGCGCTCGCTGCTGCGCCGGGCATAGGCATGGATCGAAACCGGCTTGGACTTGAACAGGTCCACCGTCAAGTCATAGTTGAGCAGCAACCCGTTGGATGAATCCGACTGGTCGAACGAGCCTAACTCTTCGTCAAAGCGAGACTGGCCCATGCCGAACTCGAAACCGGCCGAGAACTCCAGCAGGTTGGGGTCGATGATGTCGCCTTGCAGGTTGAAGCCCAGCAGCTCCCGCAGCACCAGATCGCGGTTGATCTGCACCGTGTCCCGCCGGCCCGGAGACGAGGATCGCACCCGGCGATGCTG
>JBHHVM010000145.1:0-7908 GCA_046754265.1 Phycisphaerae bacterium | reverse complement strand
AACGGCCCGTTCCGCCCGTTGAGGGATCGTTCAAGGCGAAACTCTGTGGCATCATCGGCGTTGTTCCTGAATTGGATCTTCATCATGAGGCCGTTGACGGGATCAACCTCCTGCGATGCCGAGACAAAAACTTCCGTCGGCGCCGCAGGCGGAGTGAAGTACCGGTCAATCCAATCCTGGCGTCCATCAGGAAGGTCCGCGCGGGGGGTCCAGCCTGCGAAGGTGGCGATATCCAGGGTGAGATCATCGGCCCGATCGCTTGCCGTATCGCTGCTTTCCACGTCAGTGCTTTCCAGGTCACTGCCGGTGCTCTCAGCCTCGGTGATGCCCGGTGGCGATACGTTTCCGCCTCCGCCGGCCGGACCTGCACCGCAGCCGTACAGCACGACGGCGGCCGTGGCTACGGTAAGGAGTTTGAGGCCGGCAACTATCTTGTGGCAGGTCGCCGACATCGAGTACCCCGTAGCGTGGTGGTGAGACCGAACCAGGCAGCTACAATCCAGCATGACCGCGACTGAACCCGGTATCGTGTCAGGGGAAAGTCCGCACTTTTGGTCGTTGATTCGTGAGTACATGACTGATGCTCCTTCGTTATTAAGTGGTGTCTGAGTTCTCATCCGCCCGGCCCTCCGCCTATGCTCGTATGCTTTGGTGCCGGCCCTTCTCAGAGGAAAGGCGACGTCTATCCCTGAAGCCCTTCAGGATATTTGCATCGGGCGCCGTCGACCGGGGGCGGCCAATGCCGTCAGTGCGGTGAGATGGCCAAAAACAAGCCTGGCGCCCTCAAGAACGGCTCTTATCGGGTGAGACGGCAGTGGCTAAGGGAGGTGGGGAAGCCCACCCGCCGCGGCTTGTGTGGGCGACTTTTCCTGGTAACAATTGGGGCCAAACCGCAGGCCATACAGAGTGCAGCCGTGACCAGAGATCGCCCAATGTCACCGGCAGATCCAGGCGAAAAGCGCCGCGCAGAGCAACCTGCAAAGGTACGGCGCGACTTGGACGCCGTTCTGCCCCTGATGTACAAAGAGCTGCGGGCCCTGGCCGCTGCCTATATGCGACAGGAAAGGCCCAACCACACCTTGCAGCCAACCGCCTTGATCAATGAGGCTTATCTGCGCATCTGCGACCGGGAATCGATCGACTGGTCGGACCGCGGCAGCTTCTTCGCGGCGGCGGCCCAGATGATGCGGAGGCTGCTGGTCGATCACGCCCGGCACAGGGGGCGGCACAAGCGTGGTGGTGGACAGAAACGCGTGCCGTTGGAGGATGTGCTGGCTTTGACCGGTCTGCAGTGGCAGGACCGCTTGGACATCATCTGTTTGGATGAATCCTTGACCCGGCTGGCCCAGGTCAATGAGGAACATGCCCGCATCGTGGAGTTGAGATTCTTTGCCGGCTTGTCGGTCCCGGAAACGGCCTCGGCGATGTGCATATCGGTCAGCAGTGTGGAACGCGGCTGGCGGACTGCTAGGGCTTGGCTTTACAGAGAATTGGAAAAAGGCACGAGAGGCATCAGCGACGGAGTTTCTGATGCCCGATGAACGAATAGCACGTGCCTACGAATTGCTGGAAGCCGCACTGGATCTTGCCACCGGCGAGCGGGCGGCCTTTCTTGATCGATCGTGTGGTGATGATCGAGCTTTACGCGGAGAGGTCGAATCTCTCTTGGCTGCCGATGCGGTTGCTCGGACGTTCCTAGAGCCGCCCACCGCCGCCGATCTTGATTCGGGCCGGGGCCTGGCCGCCGAACGTTTACCCACCGAAATCGGCGGATACCGCATTGAAAGAATCATCGGCTCAGGAGGGATGGGGAGAGTCTACCAAGCTCTGCAGGAAAAACCTCGCCGGACCGTGGCTCTGAAAGTCATGCAGCGGGGCATCACCTCGCGCTCAGCCCAACGACGCTTTGAGTTCGAGTCTCAGACACTTGCTCACCTGCGCCATCCGAACATCGCCCAAGTCTATGAGGCAGGCACCCATGATGAAGACGGCGACGCCGTGCCCTACTTCGTCATGGAGTATATCCCCGACGCGATGCCGATGACCGAGTACGCGGCAAGGAAAATCCTGAACCTCAGACAGCGATTGGAGATTCTTGTTCAGGTCTGCGATGCCGTGCATCACGGCCACCAGAAGGGCATCATTCACCGCGATCTCAAGCCGGCCAACATCTTGGTGGATCCGGCAGGACGACCAAGAATCATCGACTTTGGTGTGGCCCGTGGAACGGACGCCGATCTTGCTCAGACAACCTTGAATACGGGCGTGGGCATGCTTGTGGGCACGCTGCAATACATGAGCCCCGAGCAGTGCCTCGGTGACCCCAACAATATCGACACGCGAAGCGACGTGTATGCACTTGGTGTGGTGCTCTACGAGCTGTTGTGCGGACATCTCCCCTACGACCTTTCCCGTGTGCACGTGGCCGAGGCGACGCGGATAATTCGTGAACGTGAGCCGATGCGCCCGAGCACGGCCAACCAGAGGCTCCCTAACGATCTGGAGACCATTGCCCTCAAAGCGCTTCAGAAGGATCGTGATCGGCGATATCGGTCGGCCGCCGAATTGGGTGACGACATCAAACATTTCCTCAACCGCGAGCCGATCCTGGCACGCCCCTCAAGCTTCGCCTACCAGCTCAGCGTGTTTGCTCGTCGAAACCGCGCAGCGGTGATTGCCGCGTTGGTGATGGCCATATCGTTGGTCGCCGCGACGGCAATCTCAATTGGATTCGCCCTCCGCGAGACGGAGCAGAGAGAGTTGGCCGAAATTGCCAGGCATGAGGCCGAGGTGAACGCTCAGCTTGCGGCCGAGAGTGCCGCGGAAGCAACCCGTCAAGCCAACACGGCCACTGCAATTAACAGCTTTCTGGAGGATGATCTGCTCTCCGCAGGTGATCCTATGAACGAATCCAACCGCGACATCACGGTGCGCGAGGTCATGGATCAAGCATCGCAAAAGATCGAAGGCAAATTCCCGGATGATCCGTTAGTCGAGGCTGGTGTGCGAAAGGCGCTGGGTTTGGCTTACAAGAATCTGGGTGAGTTTGCGGTGGCCGAATCGCATCTTGAGCGGTCGCTCGAATTGACGACTCGACACAGCCCGGCAGAAACAGGGACTGCTATTGATATCAGAAGTGACTTGGCGATTCTGTACTTGGAGCAGGGTCGGGTCCAAGAATCCGAGAAGACGCTCACCGAGAACCTTGAACGCCTGCGGATCGCGTTCGGAGAGAATGATAAACGTTCGCTGCTTTGCTTGTCTGATCTGGGGCATTTGTACTATCAGCAAATGAAGTACCAAGAGGCTGAAGAAGCGCTCACTGCTGCGCTGAGTGGCCTGAGGCGGGTAGCAGGTGACGGGGCGAGATCCACGCGGGTTACGATGGGCAATCTGGCAGCGGTTTACAAGGACCAGGGTCGCCTTATCGAGGCGCTGGCTCTGTCCGAAGAAGTGGTTCAACAAGACTCTGATTCACTCGGTGATCGGCACCCCAACACGATGAACAGCATGCACAATTTGGCCAGCATTTACGAGAGCTTGGAACGCTTTTCCGAGGCGGAAGCGCTCTATACCCGGACACTCAATCTTCAACAGGAAGTCCTCGGCGATGAGCATCCGTTGGCCTTGAACACGATGAGCAATCTTGCCTTTCTGTACGGGGCCATGCAACGCGCCGCGGAATCGGAAGAACTGTACATCAAAGTGCTGGAGGCACGCAGACGCGTACTGGGAGAATCGCATCCGGATACTCTGATTTCCATGAACAACCTTGCCGGTGCGATGAGGGATGGGCAGCGATGGGATCAAGCTGAATCGTTGCTGAACCGTGCTACTTCTCTCGCAGAGAGCACCCTCCCAGCCGATCATCCCTATATCGCGATCTTCAGGGCGGCTTGGGGCCAGTGCTTGATGAAGCTACAGCGTCTGAAAGAAGCGGAAGTACAACTGACCCGCAGCTACGAGCAAATGGCTCGCGTTTTTGGCCCGAGTCACTTCCGAACGGTGATCGTCATCGAATACCTCATCGAGCTCCATCGATTGCTCGAAGACAATGCCAATGCCGAACACTATGAGGCCTTACTGACTGACGCGACGGAACCAACGGAATGATGCCATGGCCATGTTCACACGAGTTGAATCGGCGCCATTGCAGCCCAGCCAAAACAATCGGCCCTGCTTCTGACGCCAGAAGCAGGGCCGGTTTCTTGTTGGGTTTCCATCCCGGTCGCGATAGCGCCCCGGGCGGTTGGTGGTCCTTAACGCTTGGAGAACTGGAAGCGCCGGCGGGCACCGCGCTGGCCGTACTTTTTGCGCTCGACCTTACGCGGGTCGCGGGTCAGCAGGTTTTGGCCGCGAAGCAGGGGTTCATAGTCCGGGTTGCACTCTTTGAGGGCTCGGGCGATGCCCAACAGGATGGCACCCGCCTGGCCCGTCGTGCCGCCGCCATGCACGTTGACAAAGACATCCACTTTCTTGCGGGTGCCGGTGATCTCCAGCGCCTTGATGACCGCCTGGCGATCCTTGGGAATGTGGAAAAACTCGTTCAGGTCGCGCTTGTTGATCTTGATGGCGCCGTCGCCGGGTCGAACGCGAACGCGGGCGACGGCCCGTTTTCGCCTGCCGGTTCCCCAGAAGTACGTCTTGCCCGCGGGCCCTTCGGGCTGCCGCGGTTCGGGATAGGAGCGCGTCGGCCGAGCGGCTTGATCCCCGACGGGACCAGCCGGCTTGGGCTCCCCACCTTCAGGCTTGGGGGGGCGCTTATCCTGCTTGCCGTCCTTGGGACTCGATGAAGTCGGTGCGTCAGACACGAGCGATGAACTCCTCGAAGAGGGCTTAGAAACTCCAGGCGCCCGGCTGCTGGGCCTGGTGCGGATGATCCTGCCCGGCATAGACCTTCAACTTACCGAGCATCTTTCGACCCAACGCGTTCTTGGGCAGCATGCGACGAACCGCCTCGCGCACTACGCGCTCAGGGTGTTTTTTCAGCATGGTGCGGGCCGTGACTGTCTTGTAGCCACCCGGATGGTAGGTGTAGCGGGCATAGGTGATCTCATCCACCTTCTTGCCGGTCAGTCTGATCTTCTCGGCGCTGGTCACCACCACAAAATCGCCCGTGTCCACATGTGGGGTGTAGGTGGGCTTATGCTTGCCCATCAACACCGTCGCGATCTTGGTGGCCAAGCGTCCTAGCACCTGATCGGCTGCGTCCACGTGAAACCAAGCCTGGTTAACCTCACCCGGCTTGGCAGAATAGCTTCGTAACCTTCCCACTGGCATAGACTTACCGTCCGTTGTGACTCTCAAAATCGTGACAGAACGCCGCAATATAGCCGATTTTCCAGCCACGTCAAGGGGCAAATACCAGGTCGCCCAGGCCCGATCCGCCCGGCACTTCCGGGTCCCCGGCCAGGTTTTTTCTGATTTGGCGTGTAAGAAATCCGCCTGAACGCAGACGAGCTTGCAGCAGCGGGATCGATCAGGACGGGCCGGCCTCGAGAGCTATGCCGTAGTCGCGTTTTTTGGGCGGGCCGGCACCGGAAAGGTCGTCATCATGACCCACGTCTGTTTGAATCGTATCCCGCGAGTGATCGCAGCCATGGGAATCCTGGCGGCCGGGCCCGCCCTGGCTGGGCAAATTATCTACGTCGATGCAGCCGCCACCGGATCCCGGACGGGCCAATCCTGGGAATCAGCCTTTGACAATCTGCAAGACGCCCTCGACAGGGCTGTTGCCGGTCAGGAAATATGGGTCGCTCAGGGCACCTACGTCCCCACAGCCCGCAGGGATCCCGCCAATCTTCGATCGGCCAGCTTCGCCCTGGTCAACGGGGTGGCCGTTTATGGCGGCTTTGCCGGATCCGAGCCCGCACGAAGCCAGCGCAATTGGGTGGCCAACCGGACCGTGCTCAGCGGTGACACCTTCGGCGACGACGGTCCGAATTTCACCAACATCACCGAAAACACGTACCACGTGGTGACAGCCATGGGGGTTGAATCCGCCACGGTCTTGGATGGCGTTGTCATTACGAGGGGCAACGCCACCGGCGCTCCGGGCGGCGACCCAGTGCATGGCGGGGGCGTGTTCATTGTGGACGCCAGTCCATCCTTCCAACATTGCGTGTTTCTGGAAAACACGGGATTCTTGGGCGGCGGCGCGTTCGTCATGGCGGACACTCAAAGCCGTCCGACCTTTGTGGACTGCGCCTTTGAGCGCAACGACACAACCTTGGCCGGTGGCGACGGTGGTGGACTTTATACGTGGGAGTCATCCAGTGTCACCTTGATTCGCTGCGATTTCAGAGGCAACACTTCCGGAGACAACGGTGGCGGTGTCATGCATTTGCTGGGCGACCATTTGACCGCGATCAATTGCCGATTCCTCGGGAATGTGGCTAACGGAACTACGGGCCCGGGTGTTGGCGGCGGGGCGGCGGTCTTCAGGCCGGCCGAGTTTGTCAACTGCACGTTCGTGGGCAATGTGGCGGACGGTACGGAAGACAACCTGGGAGGTGGAGGTATCTATTCGGAACTCCAATCCGGTCCATCGTCTTTCTTCAACTGCACGTTCGTTGCCAATTGGGCCGGCCAGCATGGTGGAGGTCTGTTCATTCTGCACCAACCCCCCGTAATTGCCAATTGCATTTTCTGGGCTAACATTGACTTGGCTGGAACGAATAACAATGAGGCGGCTCAGATCGGGCGCTTCGTCGAATTCGGCATTCAGCGGCCCATCCCTGACCACTGCACGGTCCAGGGCTGGAGTGGGGCGATGGGCGGCCTGGGCAACATCGGCCTGAATCCCCAATTCGAGCGCGGCCCCGACGATGGCGGGGATGGTTGGGGCTTGGGCGGTAACGACGACTTCGGCGACTTGCGCATCGGGGCGGGGTCACCGGCCATCGACGCGGGCAATACCCAGGCCTTGCCGACCAACGGGGCAGATGTGGACCTGGCTGGGGCTCCCCGGTTGATGGACGATCCGGACACGCCCGATACGGGGGTGCCCGACCCGGGCGATGGCATCGTGGTGGACATGGGGGCCCACGAGTACCCGCACCAGTGCGCCGGGGTGGCCTGCTCGGACGGTAACCCTTGCACGGTCGATGACGTATGCACCAACGGGCGGTGCCAGGGGGTGCCCCTTGGGCAGTGCGCTTGCCAATCCGACGGCGACTGCGACGATCACATCGACTGCACCCTGGACGCCTGCGTCGGCGGCGACTGCCTGCACACCCCCAACGACGGCGTCTGTGGCGATTCGTTGTTCTGCACCGGCGTGGAAGTCTGCGATGCTCAGATCGGGTGTGTCTCCCTCGGCGATCCTTGCCCTCCGGGCGAGTTCTGCAACGAAATCACCGCCAGTTGCGGCATCTGCCAATCCGACGCCAACTGCGACGACGGTTCCGACTGCACGCGCGATCAGTGCGCGGGCGGAGCCTGCATCTTTACCGGTGACCCCACCGTTTGCCCGGACGATGGTCTATTCTGCAACGGTCAGGAACGGTGCGATCGGGTCCGGGGCTGCCTTTCGGCCGGCAACCCCTGCCCATCCAACACCACATGCGACGAGGCGTCGAACCGCTGTCTAGCCTGTTTCACTGATGCCGATTGCGATGACGGTGTCGATTGCACCGACGATGCCTGCGTCGCCGGCCAATGCGTTACCACGCGCGACGATGCTGCCTGCCCCGATGACGGACTGTTCTGCAACGGGGCCGAGTTTTGCGATCCGCTGGCCGGCTGTGTGTCGGTGACCAACCCTTGCAGACCGGGGTTCTTCTGCAACGAACAGGATGACACCTGTGGCGAGTGCGCCGTGGACGGCGACTGCTCCGACGGCATCACCTGCACCGTCGATCAGTGTGTCAACGGTGCGTGCCGGTTCGTTCCGGACCACACCCGCTG
>JBHHVM010000144.1:0-7934 GCA_046754265.1 Phycisphaerae bacterium | reverse complement strand
CGTTTCATGCCCGCCTTCTCGAACACGGGGTTGACGGCGCCCATCGAGGCCAGGCATTCGACGTAGGAAGTGCCAACCCGTGGCAATGTCTGGCGGACCAGGTAATGGCCCAGCCCGCACCCTCGCAGGTCGGGGTGGACGATGAGCCGGCGGAGGATGCGGACCTCTCGGTTGAGCCGTCCGGCGTTGCGGCTATAGCGTTTTTCGGTGGCCCGGTTGCGCAGGGCCAGCTCCAACGGGCCGTGGGAGTAGACCACGATGCCCAGGGGCTTGCCGCCGGGCCCCTGCCGCATGACGAACACCTTGTCGACAAAGCCCAACTCGGCCGTGTCGCGGTAGTGCATGGGGGCGAAGGCTGCGTAGTCACGCTTGGACCCGGGTTCGATCCGCAGCCGGCGGCGCAGGCTGATGGGCCGTTTGATCGGCGTGTGCCCGGTGGTCAGGGTCTGCCCATGCTCGTCGAGGCGGACCAGCGTGTCGGGTTGAAGGTCGGTCAGCAGGTCGTCGTCGGGCGTGGCCACGATCAGACAGAGGTTTTGACGGGTGACCAGTTTGCGCAGGTTGAAGGCGATGGCTTTGGCGGCCCGGCGGTGCAGGCCGGTGCAGAACTCGTCGCAGATGAGCGGGGCGCCGGCGTCGCCCGACCGGACCCGGCCGAGGGTCTTGGCCAGCCGGGCCCGGAACTTCTCGCCTTCGGAGAGTTCGCGGTAATACCGAATCCAGAGCCGAGCTTCGCCCAGGCCCGCGGCACCGAGGATGGCCAGGGCGTCAGACAGGGTCCCGGTCGGCAAGACGGCATCGACCAGGGGCTGTCCCGTGGCGAAGTTGGTCCGCCCGACGTTGTGGGCCCGGGGGAAGTGATCTTCGAGGCGGGCCAGGGCGGTGCTCTTTCCGCTGCCGGACGGCCCGACGAACGCGACGATCCGACCCGGGCCCAGGGGCAGGCGAAGGGCGTCGGCCGGTCCAGTCGTCAAAGGCGTCCGCGGAACGCCGAACTGGAGGGATACCTGGGTCACGCGAGGGGTCGGCTTGACTTCGGTGGTGGTGCGGGTGCATTGGATTTTGACCGCTCCTTTCACGCATTCAATCCCCGTCGAAAAGCCGGGCCTCGGGCGAGCTGGACCCACCAGCCACGCCTGAAACCCTAACTATTACCTAACAACTATCGCACGCGGCGAGGGGTTTGTCAATATTTTAGCAATATTTTTTGAGCAGTACCCGGTGTCAGGTTTGGGTAGGCGGGCTGTAACTGCTTTGGGCACCGGGGTTTACAGATCCCGGCTGACCAGCTTGACGACCACGCCTTGGATGGAGAAATCTCGGGAGTCGTCGATGATTTGAGGTGGGGATTGGGGGTTGTCGCCCCGCAGAATGATGATGCGGTCTCCGTTGCGATACTCGACGGTGGGTCGTTTGAGGGTGGGTTGGCCGTCGATGAGGCACGCGCAGACCTTGCCTTGGACGTGTTCGGGGTTGACGTCGGGCCGATAGTGAACCAGGACGATGTCGCCGGGTTTGAGTGTGGGCTCCATCGAGTCATAGCTGAGCTTGAGGCAGTAGTGGTCGGGGTGCCAGAGGTGTCGCAGGACGGGAAACATTTCGAGTTGTTCCTGCGACTGGGCGGGCGGTCCTGCCGGGATGGAGCCGAGCAGGGGCAGGGGTCGGGTGTCGAGACGCTGGGGCGCGTCGTGGTCCCGCCCAGCCCCGATGAGGACGGCGTCGGGCAGGTCCAGGGCGACGGCCAGGGCCCGGATGGTTCGCCGGGAGGGTTTTCGGCGGTCGCGTTCGATTTCCGAGAGGTAGCCCTGGTTGATGTTGGCCGCCCGGGCCAGCTCGACCTGGCGAAGGTTGAGCTGCTTACGGCGACGGCGGAGGCGCTGGCCTAGGGTCTCGGCGGCACGGAGGGCGATGGGGTCGGCGTCTGGGGCCATATCGTTTCAATATTATCACAGATTATTGCTACAGGCAAGCTAAACGCGGCGGCCTTCGAGGTCTCCATGCCGAGTTTCGAGTTGAACTGCCGGCGGGGACCAGGGTTGGTGGCCGATTGCTTTGGCGGTAATAGGGTACCCATGGTGCAGCGGTCAGCCATTCGATTAGGGATACTGCTTTCGGGTTCCGGGCGGTCGTTGCAGAACCTCAGCGATTGCATCGAAGCCGGGCGGTTGAATGCCCGGATAGCGGTGGTCGTATCGTCTAGGCCCGGGGTCTTGGGTTTGGAGCGGGCCCGGAATCTGGGGCTGGTCACCAAAACTGTCGATCGACGTTCCTTGGACGATATGGCCTTCCAAGACGGGATCACCCGGTCGTTGAATGAAGCCAAGGTCGATCTGGTCTGCATGGCGGGCTTCTTGAGCTTGTGGCGCGTGCCCGCCGAATACAAGGGACGGGTGATGAACATCCATCCAGCCCTCTTGCCGGAGTTCGGCGGGGCGGGCTGGTATGGTATGAAGGTCCACCGGGCGGTCTTGGCAGCCGGCAAGAAGGAGAGTGGCTGTACGGTTCACTTCTGTAACGACCACTACGATCAGGGGCCTATCATCCTGCAACGGCGCGTGCCGGTGCTGGCCGATGACACGCCTGAGTCACTGGCGGCCCGGGTGTTTGAGCAGGAGTGCATCGCCTATCCCCAGGCGATCCGCACGTACGCGGAGGGACGGCTGCTGTGAAAGGCAAAGTCGAAAATCGAAAGTCGAAAACGGAAAACTGCTGGGGCCTTGAAGGATAGGGAGGTCACTTGAACCGTTACGCGATTGGCGTGTTTGTGCTGGCGGTGACGGTCCGCGTGGGCTTGATGGTGGGCCATGGGACCTATCGCATCAACCCAAAACGCGACTACTGGTCGGCAGGATGGGAAACCGGCCGCATCGCCCGGCAGTTGGCGACCGGCCATGGCTTTGCCATGGAGTTCGATCAGTTTGCCCCCAAGCCGCCCAAAGCGACGGCTTGGCTGGCGCCGTTGTATCCCTACGTGTATTCGGGCGTATTCCGCGTATGCGGGGTTTACACGGTGACGTCTTTTGTCGTCATCGAGGGGCTACAGGTCCTGTTTGCAGCTTGGACGGCGGTGCTGTTGCTGGCGCTGGGGACCGAGTTGTTCTCACACCGGGTGGGGTTGGTGGCAGCCGTGATGTTTTCGCTGTGGGCGCCGGGGGCGCTGTTTTGCGTGTGGTTCATCTGGGGCACCACGCTGTTGGCTGCGCTCGTGCTGTGGCTGATGTTGCTGGCGGTTCGGCAGAAGCGGCAACCCCGGCGGTGGCGGGTCGCGTTGATGGGCTTGGTGGCAGCCGCGATTCTACTGACTGAGCCGGCGGCGGGATTGTTCCTGCCGGTTCTGGCTGTCTGGCTTGGCGTGCAGCGCGGCCGACGAGGTTGGGGCGAGGCTGTGACCATCGGTGTCATTGCGGCGGTGCTGATCGCCCCCTGGATTCTGCGGAACCACCGAGTCTTGGGCGTCTGGGTGCCGATCAAATCCAATTTCGGACACGAGCTGTTCATCGGCAATCACCCGGACGCAACCGGTTTCTATCGCCGTACGCAGCTTCTGGTGGAAAAGTGTTTCGACCGGCCGACCTACGAGCGGTTGGCGGCGGCCGATGAGGCGGAGATGTCGCGGATGCTGGGGGCCTATGCCGCGGATTACATCGCGGACCATCCGGGTGGGTTCGCAACGTTGACCGCCAAGCGGATGTGGTGGTTCTGGCGGTTCAAACTCGATGCCAAGTGGGGCAAGTTGATCAATCGTCAAGCCGTGTGGAAGAAGCTGCGCTGGTTCGACGAGGTGGTGCAGGACCTGCTGTTGATTCTGGCATACCTGGGCGCGGTGCTGGCTCTATGGCGGCGGGTGGGCGTGGGGTTGCCGGTCTTGTTCCTGCTGACCTATCCACTGGCCTATTACATCACGCACGTGGACATACCGCGGTATCGTTATCCGGTCTGGCCCGTGGTGATGCTGTTGGCCGCCTGGACGCTGGTGGAGGGGCGGCGGGCGGTCACGGCAAGGAGGTCGGCATGCGAGCTTCGGGCTGATGATGACGCCTCACCGGCTTCGACGCAATCAGGGGCGGGGGGCCGCCATGCCGCCAAGTAGTCGGGAAGACCTCTCGAAGAACCGGATTGTAGGTTACGATTTGGCCCGCGCGCTGGCTGTCTTCGGCATGGTGGTTGTCAATTTCAAGATTGTCATGGGCGCCGAAAGGCATGGCCCGGATTGGCTGGTCAGCCTGGTCGGGCTGATTGACGGTCGAGCGGCGGCCACCTTTGTGGTTCTCGCCGGCGCAGGCCTATCACTTCTTTCCAGCAAGGGCCGTACGCAGAATGATTCGGTTCTGCTTGCCCGGGATCGGCGCACATTGCTCAAACGGGCGGCCTTTCTATTTGTCGTCGGTTCGCTCTACACCTCGATTTGGCCGGCTGACATCCTTCATTTCTATGGCGTCTACCTGGCTGGGGCTGCCTTCCTGCTCGCGGCCCCCACACGTCGGCTTTGGGCTGTGGCCGGTTCGCTGGTGCTCGCGTTTGGCGTGATGCTGTTCGTGTTGGACTACGAAAAAGGATGGGATTGGAGCAACCTGTCTTATGAAGGGCTTTGGACGCCCGTCGGCATGGTTCGCCACGTGTTCTTCAACGGTTTTCATCCGGTCGTCCCCTGGTTGGCGTTTGTCCTTCTGGGCATGATCCTCGGGCGACAGAATATGGCATCACCCGCCGTGCGGCGGCGCGTTTTCGCGTGGGGTGCGGGCGTGGCTGTGGCGGCTGAACTGATGAGTTGGCTTCTGATTAACGCACTGGTTTCAGTGGCCAGCCCCTCAGAGGGTCAGAATATCAGGGCCGTCTTTGGCACCGGGCCGATGCCGCCGATGCCGCTGTACATGATTGCGGGGGCCGGCACGGCTTGCGCCGTCATCGCCGCTTCGATTTCCCTGGGCGAGCGGTGTGGCGACTCGGTGTGGCTTCGCCCGTTTGTGGCAACCGGGCAATTGGCACTGACCTTGTATGTGGGCCATGTTGTCATCGGCATGGGGACGTTGGAGGCCTGTGGACGACTGGAGAACCAGACGCTGCCGTTTGCAGTGTCGGCTTCAGCGTTTTTTTGCGTTGCCGGTGTCATATTCGCCCACGCCTGGCGAAGAAAGTTTCGACGCGGACCCATCGAAGCAGTGATGAGGGCCTGGACTGGGCCGAAAACGCGATCTTCGTAACAAGCAGTCGTAGTTGGACGTTAGAAGTGAGCAACAAACGCGGGCGCGGGTTATCTAGGATTCTGGTTTGGGGGTTTCGGTATTTTCCAGTCGACGGCGTAGGGCGCCTCGGGTGATGCCCAGCAGGCGGGCGGCCTGGGATACGTTTCCGCCGCTGCGTTGCAGGGCCCGCTCGATGAGTTTTCGCTCGGCCTGGGCCAGGGTCACGTCGGGCAGCTCGTCCTGGCCTGTGGCGACCGGGGCGGCCCCGATGGGCGTGAGGCTGAGGTGTTCGGGGTTGATAATGCCGTTCTCGGCCAGCAGGCAGGCCCGCTCCAGAACGTGCAGCAATTCGCGCACGTTTCCGGGCCAGGCGTAATTGACGATGATGCGCTGAGTCTGTTCGGCCAACTGGGCCCGGGGTCTGCGATATTTGCGGCACAGGCGGGCGACGAAGTGCTCGGCCAGAAGTGCCACGTCTTGGCCCCGTTCGCGCAGCGGCGGCAGATGGATGTTGAAAACGTTCAGGCGATAGTAGAGGTCTTCCCGGAAGGCGCGTTGTTCAACCCTGGCAGCCAGGTCGGCGTTGGTGGCGGCGATGATGCGGGCGTTCATTTGGAGTTGCCGCGTGCCGCCGACGCGACGATAGCTGCGGCGCTCCAGGGTGGTGAGCAGCTTGGCTTGCAGGTCCAGGGGCAGGTCGCCGATTTCGTTGAGAAAGACGGTGCCGCCGCCGGCGATTTCGAGCAACCCTCTCTTGGAGGATTTGGCGTCGGTGAAGGCCCCGCGCTCGTGGCCGAACAGTTCGGACTCGATCAATTCGCGGGGCAAGGCCGCACAGTCAACGTGTACGAAAGGCTCGCCCGCCAGGGGACCAGCCGAGTGAATGTGACGGGCCAGGACGTCCTTGCCGGTGCCCGTTTGACCGGTGATGAGCACGTTGGGCATTTCGGCCGCTTCGGCCACGCCGGGGTCGGCCACTCGGGAAGCCAGGTCGATGATTTGTCGAAATGCGGGGCTTTGCCCGATCAACTCCGGGCTGGCTTGGGGGTCGGGTTGGGTTCGTTCATAGAGTTCGATTCGGCCCTTGAGGCGTTGGGTCTCAAGGTTGCGCTCGACGATGAAGGTCAGTTGGTCGAGGTCAACGGGTTTTTCGATGTAGTCGTCCGCCCCGTCACGCATGGCGCTGACCGCGGTGGGGATAGAGCCGAAGGCAGTGAGCACCACGATGGGAAAACCCCGGCCCTCGGCGCGGACCTGCCGGACCAGGTCCAGACCGTTGCCGTCGGGCAGGCGGATGTCGATGACCGCCAACTCCGGTTCCTGTTCGCTGAGCAGTTGGTTAGCAGCCGCGAGGGTTTCGCAGCAATGGCAGCAATGGCCGGCGCGGTTGAGCTGCAATTGCATCGAGTGCAACAGGGGGCGTTCGTCATCGACGAGTAGAAGGTTAGCCACCGGGGCGATCTCCGTCGGGCTGGTGGGCAGACGCGGGCAAGCGGACGATAACTGTTGTACCGTTCCCATCGGGGCTGTCAAAGTCGAGCCGACCGCCATGGACCTCGATGGTGCGCCGGGCCAGGTACAGGCCCAGCCCAGTCCCGCCGGGTTTGCCGCTGACAAAGGGTTGGGCGATACGTTGGACCACATCCGGGGCGATGCCCGGGCCTTGGTCGGTGATGCGCAACTCGATCCAGGCCGGATCTTCGGGCCGGTCTATGGCCAGCGAGATCCTCCCGCCGTTGGGCGAAGCATCCACGGCGTTATCGACCAGGCTGAGGATGACCTGTTCCATGCGGGCTGGATCGACAAAAACCAGGTCGGAGCCGTTGGCCGGGGTCTTGAAGTCCAGGGCGACGTCTCGACTCCGGGCATGGGCTTGCAGCACCGACAAGACGCGCTGCACCAGCTCGCCCAACGCGGCGTCGCGACGGTCCAGGTGGATAGGTTGGCCCACCACCAGCAGCTCGCGAAGCCAAACGTTGAGGGCGTCGACGGTCTGGACGGTGGTCATCAGCCGGCCGGTGACATCGGACGACGCGGGCAGGTCGGCGATGGACGCCTGGGCCGACGCCCGAATACCCGCCAAGGGGTTGCGGATGTTGTGGGCCAGCATGGAGGTGACCTCGCCGATGGCGGCCAGGCGCTCCTGCTCGACCAGCCGCCGCTGAATATCCAGCAGCGAGCCGGCCATGCGGTTAACGTCCTGGGACAACTGGCCCAGCTCATCGTGGGTGATCCGCCCGATGCGATAATCCAGATTGCCCGAAGCGTGTTGCTCGGCTGCCTCTTGAAGGGCCCCGATGGGTCGCAGCACCCAGTTGCGCACCAGATGGACGCCGGTGGCAGCCAGCAGGAAAGCGATGACCGCATTGGCGGCCAAGAGCCAGGTGATGTCACGGGCGGTCTGCTCGACGCCGACGGAGGTACGGGTCAGGGTCCGGTTGGTCCGGCTGGACAGGTTGGCCAGGCCCTCGTGCAGCGGGTCGACGTATTGGGTGATGATCTGATTCTGGAGCAGTTGGGCGGCTTCGTTGGTGTTTCCGGCGTCAATGAGCGACACGTAGTCGTCGCTGGCTGGTGCCAGTTTCGCAGCCAGGGCTTTGAGGCCCCGGTGTGACGCGTCGGACGCTTCCGCGGTGGTCAACCGATGCAGTTGCGTCAATCCCTCGGCGATGCGCTGGTTGAGCAACTGGTATCGAGAGTCCTGCCAGCGCTCTTTCCGTTCGGGGCGATCGCGCAGGTCAGCCACCAACT
>JBHHVM010000143.1:0-7941 GCA_046754265.1 Phycisphaerae bacterium | reverse complement strand
CACCTGCGAGGCCTTGGCTAAGACCGTGCCCACCCGTGCATTGAAGGGGCACACAATCTTGGTGCTGTCCAAGTTGCGCCGGGCATCGGCCAATTGGGCCTGACGAGCATCCAACCGGGCTTGCGTCTCGGCAATCCGGTGCGGAATCATGGCCAACTGGCTTTGGTAGCCCATCACCATGTCTTGGAACTTCAGAAACTTCTGGCGGGCGACATCCACCTCAATGGCTTTGCTCACGCCGCTTTCCAGTAGACCCTGCTCGCGTTCCAGGTCTTTGCGTGCCAACTCGAACTGCTCGTTGGCGATTTCCAGGCGTTTGCTCAGGTGGTCGGCCTGCACTTGATGCTGGGTCCGCTGCACCTTGAGCAGGGCGATGTCAGCCTCGACCTGCTTGACCTGCGATTCATAGGCCCGGGGGTCGATCTCGAAGAGTGTCTCCCCAGCCGGGATAATTTTGCCCGGTGCCAAGTCCGGGTGGGCGTACACCAACATGCCGGAGACTTGGGGGATGATCTTGACCTGGTTCTTGGGCTGAATGGTACCGTAGGCCACCACCGGAGCATCGAAGACCGTGGGCGTCGCCTGACTGGTAAGCACCTCGGGAACGCGCACGCCCTCGGAGGTGCGCAAGGGCACCGGACGCGTGCTGATCATCCAAGCCATGACCAACAGGGCTGTGGATAAGACCACCACGGCGAGCGCGGCGTTAATGATTTTTCGCAATTTTTCCATAATGCTGGTAGTTCGGGCAGACCCTAGGGTCATCTATTCTTGTCGGCTTGTCGGTGGCAGGAAACTTTAGCCTATATCCACACTTACGGGCGAGAACCCCCCATCGGCCACCCTATCTTACCCGCGCCCCTGGTGGCCGACGCAGGGTACGAATCGCGGAACCCTACCCGCCGGGCCAAGACGTGTCAACGAAAACCCCGTAGAAGCCCCGTTTATTGTGGGTTCCTGCGCAGCCAAGGGCCATGATTAACTCGACTAACGCCCGGCAATACAATTCTAAATGGAATTATATCACTCTTAATTTATTCCCGGCGAGAGTAACCCACGGGGATTGGGCCAAATCTCATCCGCCGAATGTGATGGGGTCGTAGAGAATCCAGGCAACGGCAGCCACGGTCAGGTCGCTGGTGCGAGAATCCTTTCTCGCACGCCACGCCTTTCGGCGGGAATCCTTTCCCGTCGTGGTGCTGGACGTGGCCTCACGTCAGGCCGATGATCGAAGCGATGTTGCTGATGAATAGGCAGATTCCGATGCGTTTGAGGATGTTCATGGCATTATTCCTGGGTTCAGCCGTTGGTGACGGGCTGTTGCTCCCGCCGGCCTACGGGCAGACTGTGCCCCGCCCCAGCCGGGCAACGGCCAAACTCAAAGCGTGGAGGCCCTTGGGTCATATCGACGACCCAGCGGTCACCGAATGCTCCGGCATTGTGGCCAGTCGGAAATACCCCGGCATCTTCTGGGTCCACAACGATTCGGGACACCAAGCGGTGCTGTACGCCATTCGCGGGACGGGCGAAGTGGTGGCTGAGGTTCCGGTGGCCGGCGGAAAAAACATCGACTGGGAGGACATCGCCACCGACGACCGGGGCTTTTTGTACATTGCCGACAGCGGCAACAACTTCGGCATGTTCCCCATCCGTTCGATCTACCAGGTCACCGAGCCGGACCCCTTTGCCGAGCCGGTCCAACCGGCCCAGGTCGTCAAGCGATTCAAATACGCCTACACCGGCAAGCGCTTCGATGCCGAAGGCCTTTTCGTTCGTGAGGGCACCTTTTGGATCATCTCCAAGCCTCGCGGATCCCGCGGGGCTATCTATCGTTTGGAACCGGGCCAAAAAGGCAAACTGCGCCCCGTTCAGGTCGCTCCCTTGCCGCTGACAGGAGTCACGGCTGCGGACTTGTCTCCGGATGGAAAGACCCTGGTCGTGGGCACGAGCTATTCGGTCACCGTGTTCGCCGTGAACTCCGACGGCATCCCGACCGACCCGGCCACTGCCGTGACCGTGCGGTTTCCTTCCGGTGACGTGGAAGGCTGCTGCTTTGACGGGAACGACGTGATGGTCACTTCCGAACCGGGTAGCGTCTATCGAATCCCGGCGGCTGACCTGGCAGCCGGCACGCGTTTTGTGCACCCCAAACAACTGCCACCCGGCTAATCAGCGTTCACCCGAACGTTTGTGCCCCCCCCCCGATCCTGCTATCGCACGGCTGTGCGAATAGTTGTCCGGCGTGTGAGGCCCCGGCAAACGGGCTATGATGCCCGCGATACGGGTGGCGGTAGGTGTACGGGTTTGATGCAAGCACTGACGTTCGACATCTCGGCCTGGCGCTGGCTGAGCTGCAAAGCGCTGGCGATGACTTGGCCGAGGGTCTACCTGTCGGCGTTGGGCGGATTGAAGCTGCGTGACATTCCCGTGCCCCAACTGCCGGGGCCCGACTGGGTCCGCCTGCGAACCCGGCTGGGCGGAATCTGCGGGACCGACCTGGGCCTGATACTGCTGCGAACCCACCCAGCCAATATCCTGCGATCGTTCACCAGCTTTCCGGTAATTCTAGGCCACGAAAACGTGGCCACGGTCGATCAGGTCGGCGACCGGGTGGACGGATGGCGGGTGGGCCAACGCGTGTGCGTCGAGCCTTCACTGTCGTGCGCCGTCCGCGGCATCGACCCGCCGTGCGGGCCTTGTCAACGCGGGCTGTTTTCGCTGTGCGAAGGCTTCGTGACCGGTCCGTTGCCCCGGGGCACCATGATCGGGCTGAACAACTTTACGGGCGGCAGTTGGGCACCGTTCTTCGTGGCCCACCAATCGCAACTGCACGCGGTGCCCGATTCGTTGAACGACGAGTCGGCCGTTTTGGTGGACCCCCTGGCCTGCGCCTTACACGGCGTGCTGCGCCATCGACCGCGCCACGACGACAAGGTACTCATTCAAGGTGGCGGTATCATCGGATTGGGCGTCGCCTTGGCCCTGGGCGCGTTGGATAGCCGGGCCCACGTGACTGCGTTGGTGCGTCACCGGTTTCAGGCTGAACGCATGCAAGCCTGCGGCGCCGATGAAATCATCGTCGCCCCGCGCCGGGCTGGGTCGGCTCAACGCTATGACCAAGTCGCCGCAACGGTGCAAGGCCGGCGCGTGCCGGCTGCGTTCGGGAACCAGGCGCTGATCGGCGGATTCGACGCGGTGTACGACTGCGTGGGGACCGGGGTCAGCCTGACCGACGCCATGAAGTTCACCAGGCCACGCGGCACGACGGTGGCCTTGGGCACGTCGCAAATCTGCCTGGTGGACACCACGTCGCTGTGGTTCAAGGAACTGAACGTCGTGGGCGTGTACGGTCGACAAATGGAATCCACCGGCCAAGCCACGCCGGTGCATACCTACCGAATGATGCTGGACATGATCGCGGATGGACGACTGGACGTGGCCGATCTGTTGACCCACACCTTCAAGCCCAACCAGTATCGCCAAGCCCTGGCCCTGCTGACCACCCGACAACGTAGCCCAGCCGTCAAGGTCGCTTTTCGACACTCGGCCAAAAGTTGACGCGACAATGCGCTTACGGGGTTGTCTCTGATTCGGGCATTGCGGCCGATTGATCGTCTGAAGGCCTGGTGGGTTCATCGTCTTGGTCGACGCTTTCCCGGTCCAGCGGATTGGCGAATCCCTTTTGCCGGCAAATCTCGGTGATGATGTCGGCGAAGGCGGCATGAACGTAATTGTTGATCTTCACTTGGCCGGTGGTGCCATCGGACAGGGTGTATTTCAATTCAATAAAATCGCTACGCCGATCCGCAAAACGGTTTTGCGGATCGCGGAAACCGGTCATGGCCTCGAACGGGATCTGCGGTGAGCTGCCGAATTGCCAGCCGCCCTGGCTGGAGACCTTCAGGCCCTGGTCGGACAATTCGATTCTGGTGGTGATGACCCGCAGGAGTTGGACGATCATGATCAGACCCAAGACCCCGGTCAGGCCGCCGATGACGAATTGAATGAACAAACTGGCTTCGGTCTTGGGCCCGTCGCGCCAGATGATGCCGTTGCGCGTGACTTGGCCGTCCTGAATACGAATCTGTGCCAATCCGCCGGGCCCGAAGTAATGGAACAGATTACCCAGCGATCGGCCTCGCTCATCCTTGAGCGGCGAGACGCCCACCGGATCGCCCAGCAGGGCCAGCACGTCGGCCTCACTCTTGTCCGCCAGCGATTCGACGGCCTTTTGCGTCACGGCACGGTTGACCGGCGGAGGAGACTCGGGCACTGGAGACAGATTCTGCATCAACTGCAACACGTTCTTTTTCGGATAGGTGTAATAGCCATCCACGAAACTCCAGGCGGAGTAGCCGGCAAACAGCAGGGTGAGAATGGCCGTTCGCACCAGGCGCTCGGTGGTGGTCCCGGACACAATAGGTTCCATGGTCTGCTCCCGAAAACTCGGATTTGGCGCCGGCCCCGCCGTCCGCACCGGTCCATGGTTTCATCGACCACCCGCTATTGCAAGATTAAACCGCCCGAAAGTTGGGCCAGACCGGTTGAAAGTGCCGCCGCCTTACTCAATAATGCTAAGAACGTCACGGTGTCCGCCCCATCAATGCCCCGCGAGGTTGTCTCATGAGCGCCAGCTTCGACGCCATTTGCGACGATTTCTACATCTCCAGCCGCTTGTTTCTTAAGCTGGACCTGGCCCTGGAACGGGACACGGTGCTGAGCTTCTTCGACCGGATTCGCAAGGAATTGCCCACCCTGAGCAAGTTCCGCCGCCGAGATGACGGGTGCCTGGTGCTCGAGGAAGGCGATGCCGATAGCGGCGAGTCGCGCCGATGGATCCGCCTGGAACCGGGAGGGCTGCGGTTCGGTCATTTCGGCCCGCCCGACACCGAGTCGGTCCGCCACATGGCCGGCGTGATTCTGGAGCATGCCCCCTATTTCCTCATCTTCAGCGAGCTGGATTACGACCACCTCGAGGTGGTTTACGGGTTCGACCTCGAGTTCCGGGGCAATCACGACCAAATCGTGGCCGAGACTTTTTACTCCAACCACCCGCTGGCCAGCTTCGTGTTGGGCGACCAGGCCGTCCACGCCATCGACGGCCAACCCTACCTGGGCATCGCCCTGACGCCCGATTGTGACTTGCAGGCCTACATCGAGGTCAAGTCGCGCACTACCAGCTTCGAGGTCCGCACGGGTGAATACGAAAAACAACCGGTCAGCGTCTTCTTGACCGTCCGCAAGTACTGGGGGCTGTCACACTCGGGCACCTTGCTGGAGGTGCAGCGCAACTTGCTGAACATCGCCGACGACTTGGCCGCCGAAAAGGTGGTGCCCCTGCTGGTCACGCCGCTGGCCCAGGCCATTGCCGGGCGACTTTGACCCCGGCGGCACCGCATCCGGCGCGGCGCCCGTTATCCACCGGCTGGTGACGGCTAATCTCGATACCAAGCATGTCAGATTCCGACATCCAAACCCGAACCCTCATAGGCCTGGAAGTCCACGTCCAACTGGCCACGCGGGCCAAGCTCTTCTGCGCCTGCCCGTTGGAGTTCGCAGCCACGCCCAATAGCCGGGTTTGCCCCGTATGTCTGGGTCTTCCCGGGGCCCTGCCGGTCCTGAACCGCCGGGCGGTGGAGCTGTCGGCGGTGGCTGGATTGGCCTTGAACTGCAAGGTGGCACCCTTCACCAAGTGGGACCGCAAGAGCTACTATTATCCTGACCTGCCCAAGAACTATCAGATATCCCAATACGACCTGCCGCTGTGTGGCCAGGGTCACTTCGACGTGCCCTGCAACGGGTCTTCATTTCGTGTGCGCATCCGACGTGCCCACTTGGAAGAAGACGCCGGCAAGAACATTCACGACACGCCGGGCTGCACGCTGGTGGACTTGAATCGCACGGGCACGCCCCTGCTGGAGATTGTCACCGAGCCCGATTTGACCTCGGCAGAGCAGGCGTTTGCCTTCGCGGTGGAGCTACAGCGACTGGTCACCTACCTGGGCGTCTCGGAGGGCAGCATGCAAAAAGGGCACATGCGCTTCGAACCCAACGTCAACCTGGCCATCACCTGCGACGGCGTCGAATACCGCACGCCTATTGCCGAGATCAAGAACCTTAACAGTTTCAAAGCCGTCCGCGGCGCTATCGAATACGAGTCCCAGCGGCAGCTCAACGATTGGCTGGCCGACTACACTTACGTCATTGGAAAGCGCCCCAACGAAAACCGCGGCTGGAACGATGCCCGGGGTGTCACCGAGTTGCAGCGCGGCAAGGAACAGGCCCACGACTATCGCTATTTCCCGGACCCCGACCTGGTGCCGGTTCAAGTCGATTCTGCTTGGCTCAAGACGATGCAAGCCCAGGTGCCCGAGCTGCCCATCGCCCGCCGGGCACGGTTTCAATCCGACTACGGTTTGAGCCTTGCCGACGCCGAGACCCTTCTGGCCGACCGGGGCACGGCGGATTTGTTTGAGTCCGCTATCGAAGCGGGCGGTCCCGCCAAAGCCCTGGCCAAGCAGTTCATCAACGTCTGGTCCAAACTGGCCAACGAGTGCAGCCTGGGCATCGCCGAATTGAACGTCGGGGCCGATCGACTCGGCGCCTTGGCCAAGTTAGTGGATCGAGGAACGGTCAGCGCGTCGGCCGCCAATCGCATCGCCCCGGCTATGTTGGATTCTGACGAAGCGCCGGAGCAGTTGGCTGAATCGTTGGGCGTAGTTCGCGTGGCCGACCCGGGGCAACTGGCCCAATGGGTCGATCAAGCCCTGGCCGACAACCCCGGCGCGGTGCGAACCATTTTGACCAACCCCAAAAAGGCCCAGGCCAGCCAAGGCTTCCTCCGCGGTCAAGTCATGAAACTGTCCGGCGGCCAAGCCGACCCCAAACTGGCCGGCCAACTCATTGCCGAGCGCATCGAACGACTTAGAGCATCGGGCGATTAAGCACTGTCCGAACGGCGGGCGAGGCGCCCGCCGCTACAGCGCTCCAAAAGCGCGAGGCCGAAGACCGATCGCAGCACGCTAATTGATGCACGAACTGATCGGGTTACACGCTCCGTTGCAGAAGGTTTCGCCTTGCGGGCAGCAGATGCCCTCAAAATCCGTGCAATTCATGCCTGCCGGGCAGCATCCGCCTACCGTGCAAGCGGTGTCCGTGGGATTCGGACAGCCTACGCAGGTCAACGTGGCTTGGTCGCACGAGTTGCCTTGAGGACAGCAGACGCTTCCGCAGACCAAGTTGGTTGGGCAACAAGTGGACCCGTTGATACACGATTCACCGCTTTGGCAGCACTGGTTATTGCAGGGCGGCTCGTTGAAGCCGCAGCACAGGCTCAGCGATGCGATGCAAGTGTCCAATTCGTCGCAGCAGGTGTCTCCGCAGATCAAGTCCTGCTCGCAGCACAGCCCGTCGCCCAGACATACCAGGCCGCTGGGGCAGCACACCGTGTCGCACGGCTCCCGGTCGGACGAGCAGCACAGGCTCAATTCTTCGATGCACGAGTCGGTCGGATCGCAGCAGGCGTTGCCGCAGACGTCCGTGGGCGGGCAGCAGGTGCCGGCGTTGGGCCCGGTACCGATACAGCTCTCGGTGCTCGAGCAGCAGGCCTTGCCGACGCAGGGCGTCTTGCCCGAGCTGCAACATATCCCGATGTCGGAATTGAGACAGGTCTCGCCCCCCTCGCAGCAGGCGACATCGCCGCACGCCACCGGGCAGCAGGGAGCGCCCACGATGTTGCAAAGCTCCACGCAGCCGACGTATGTTGCGGTGCAGGCAGCTATGGCGGCGATTTCGCACGCCACTACGCAAGGCCAGCAAGCGAACAACGCCGCACACCCGGCCGACGCACCCACCCCACAGCCTATCCCGGCAGCGCTACAGGCCCCCCAGCAGGCGATGCATCCTCCGCTTGTTTCGGGGCTGCTGTCATGGCCGGTATCC
>JBHHVM010000142.1:0-7982 GCA_046754265.1 Phycisphaerae bacterium | reverse complement strand
CTGGATCCGTCCAGAATCATTGAGATTTACACCGGGCTATCGGTGCCGGGCGTCTGGGATGCGGGGGTGACCTGGAACCGAGAGCATCAATGGGCCCGGTCTCTTGGCGTGGGCACCACCGGTCCGGACAGCAGCGACCTGTTCAACCTTCGGCCGGCCGACCCTCAGATCAACAGCGCCCGGGGCAACCTGCCCTTCGGCACGGGCGCGGGGTTCTGGGATCCGCTTCACGCCCAGGCGCTGCCGGGGGTGAACGATCGCGGCGATGTCGCGCGGTCCATGTTCTACATGGCGGTGCGCTACGATGGAACCGAACTCGATACGACGGATCTGGAATTGGTCAATGGGACCGGCAGCGGCAGCAACCTCGGCGACCTGGCCAGTATGCTCGAATGGCACTACACCGATCCGGTGGACGGCATCGAACAGCGGCGCAATCATCTGGTTTACAGCATGGTGGATAATCCGACGTACTATCAGGGCAACCGCAATCCATTCATCGACCACCCGGAGTTGGTGCGCAGCATCTTCGGCGATCCGCCCAATTTCCCGTTCGACGCGGACGGCAGCGGTGTGGTGGGGTTGCCGGACTTGGATAGCTTTTCGGCCTGTTTGACGGGTCCGGATCAGCCCCTGGCCTATCCGTGCGACCTGCACGACGAAGACGGGGACCTGCGCGTGGACTTGTTCGACTTCGCCGGTTACCAGGTGTTATTCGGCAACTGAAGCGCGCCCTCTGACGTCGGGATCGTATCATCGCTTCGGCAACCAACTGTACCCTAGCCGTCGCGATCCTGCGGGACCATCAGCCCAACGCCTTGGCCGTCGCCGCTGTCGATCACCGGGCGGCCCGTCGGGTTATTTTCTGCTCCGCAGTTTATGGGCCTGGTCGGCCTGTTGCTGGGCGTGGCGCCATTGGCTGGCGACCTGACCTTTGATCCGCTGCAACCAGAGCGGACCGCGAGGCCCTTTGGGCTTCTTGGCATCGGCCCCGGCACCCCCCCCCTGTTCTTCCAACTCCCGAATGTGCTGGCGAATGCGGACCTGCTCCAGCGTGCCGAAGACCGTGCTGGCCATGATGTACAACGTCAGCCCGCTGGGCGCATTGTACAGAATCAAGGCGAACATCACGCTCATCAGGGGCATCATCTTTTGCATCTGGGCCGCTTGGTCCGACTGGGCGGAGCTTTGCCCGGCGGGTTTGGGCGGCTTGGGCATCAGCTTTTGCTGGGCATACATCGAGATGGCCCACAGGATCGGCAGGATGTTCAAGGACGTGATCGGCCCGATCATGTTGCCAAGCAGCGGCACGTGGAACGAACTGCCCAACTCGATCAGCGCGTCCGGCGCGGTCAAATCCCGGATCCACAAACAAAACGGCTCGTGTCGCATGCCGATGTTGTTGTTCAGGCTGGTCCACAGCGCCACCCAAATGGGCATTTGCAGAAACATCGGCAGGCAGGTCAGCATTTGACCGGCCGGGTTGACCCCCTCGGTCTGATACAGCTTCTGCACTTCCTGATTCATGCGGGCCCGGTCGTTGGCGTACTTCTTTTTGATCTCCTCCATCTTGGGGGCCAACTTGCCCATCTGCTTTTGCATCTTCATCATGTTGACCTGACCCTTCTTGGTCAGGGGGTGCAGGCCCAACCGCACCACGAGCACCAGAACGATGATGGCTACCCCGTAATTGTGCGGCGGGATGTGAACCATGCCGTTCATCAGCACGATCATCAACTCGGTCAGCCACCCAAACGTGCAAAAGCTGTAACTTCGGGTAATCAGCAACAGGTATTGCCGGCGCTGGTAGTCCGGATTGGTCTGACTGGCAAACCCCTCCCGATCCAACGGGCCTAGATAGCAGGCGAACGGATAGGTCACCGACGCCCCACTGGCTAAGGTCTCGGGCCGGGTGACCACCTTGAAGGTCACGTCATCGGCGGTCTCGGCCTGCTCGTCCAGGTCCACCGATTGGATGCTGGCCAGATACCCGGGGCTCTCCCGGCCGTCGGACGACAACGGCGTCATGGCGCAGGTAAAGAACTTGTTGCCGGCTGCCGCCCACCAATACGGCGACTTGCCGCCGTCGTCGGCGAACTCCCAGGACGGCTTGCCGGCCTGCTGGCGAAACGCCTTGGAGACCTGGCCCAGCACACCCTCAGACTTCTTGGCCACGGTCACCGCCCGGTCGTCCGCCCGAATATCGTTCCGCTGCAAGCCCACCGGACCGCGAATCCGGGCGATGACCCGATGAGGTTTGTCGTCCCGGTTGGTGACGGATAGTGACATATCCAAATCGTAGCGCCGGGCATCGGCCGGTTGAACCGGCAGGGTGTAGGTCACCGCCAGGCCCAACACCGCTTGGCCCGAATCGTCGACCACGTCGGTGGTGAACTTGACCTTCTCAGCCGATTCGGTGCGCTCCACCTGCCCCGACCAGACGGTCTTGGACAGATCCACCTCCAGCCCATCGTCCAGGGTGATTTGTTCCAGCACCATGGACCCGGCCAATCCGCCGTCGGCCGATTCGATTTCATGCAGCAAGCGGTACCGCTCGGGTTTCCTGGCGTGCTCGGCAAAGTCCGACAGCGTGGCCCGCCGCAGCGACGCGCCCACGTTGCTCAACTCCACAGCCATCCGATAGGGGCTCTGCTCCGCTTGCTCAACGGTACCCAGCGTGAACGACTCAGCCGTTTCGGCGCTGCGGGCGGTCAACTGCGGTTTAGCCTTGCCGGATTCACCGGTCGTGGGCGTCGGCGTCGGTTCATCCATTTCATCCGCGTCGGCCGTGGCCGTGTCGGCCGGCTGCGTCGTCGCCTGCTGCTCGCGGCGAGGTGGCGGACCCCAAATCCGAAACGCAATGATCTGCCAGGCGAAAAAGGCCACAAACGACCACATCAGCGCCCGGAACAGGACCTTGGTATCCATGTTTATCCAGTAGCGTCGACCCAATCAGGTCGATCGAAAAATGACTGCGGGCTTTGGGGCCCGATTGGAAACGTACAGCGCCCGATCATCCGCCGAGTCAAACCCGGCCCAGGCCAATGCACACTAACGCCCCTCCAGCAGGCGCGTGCCCAGAAAATCATCCAGGTCCGCGACCGCCAACACCTTCTTGACCGCCTTATCGATGTCGTACTCCAACCGGACGTATTCGAGCGTGGCCCGGTAGGCTTCATCGTCCGGACTCACCTGGGTGGGCGGCACGAAATCATCCTCAGCCGGCTCCGGCGGGGTGTCGCCCTTTTCATACACCACCACGTAACAGGCCCGGGAGTCCCGGTCCCGGGGTTGGCCCACGCTGCCCACGTTGATGATGGCCTTCTCTTCCGACGTGATCGTATAGCGGTTGGGTTCGGGCAGCTCGCCCGGCGGATCAAAGTAGGGGTCATCCAAAAAAACGCCGGGGACGTGTGTATGGCCCACCATGCAGGCGCAGTCTTGGTCGCCGAGTCGCTCGAAGTTGGACAGGATCTTCTGGGGGTTGGTGTAGACATCCTCGGCAAAGAGGTATTCGTTGACCGGCCGGCGCGGTGAGGCGTGGACCAGCAACAGGCCTTTGTGCCGCACCCGGATGGGCAGGCGCCCCAAAAACTCCCAGCGCCGGTCGCGCCGCGATTTGGTCGACTCATCCTCGAAGACCTGCCGAGTCCAGTAGCAGGCCCGCTCGGCGCTGACGTTGAAATTGTGCGGCTCGTAGAAAACCGCGTGGTCGTGGTTGCCGCACAGGGTCAACTCCGCCCGTTCGATCACCAGGTCCAGACATTCCTTCGGCGACGCCCCGTAGCCGATCACGTCGCCGAGGCAGACGACTTCCTTCAAGCCCCGCCGATCGATGTCAGCCAGGACGGCCTGTAATGCTTCCAAGTTGCCGTGGATGTCGGAAATGATCGCAAACAAACGCGCTATCCCGTCCGGGCTTGATCTGTCCCGCTGCGAACGCTTGAACCCCTCAGCCCGGCACCGGGCGCAAGTGGCTGATGCTAAGCACCCGTCCAAATTGCGTCAATGGCGAAGGCCACCCTGCCAGCCCCGCTCGACCCAAGAACCGGCCCGGACAATCGTTTACAACACACCTCCCGGAACGGAGGCTTCCGCCAAGGCCGACCACAGCCAAGGGCGTGGGCAGATTGTCTGCCGTCACCCCCGAAGCCCACCTTCAGGCGCCGAGCGATGGACCGAACGCCCTTAACCCCACCCCGCACGACGGGCGCCCGCCGTCCCCTCGTGGAGGCTTCTCCTTTCATTCGTCAACGGACCCCACCTCATCGCCAATAACAATTCACAGTGGAATAACTTGGCTATCTCTTTAGCTGTGCGTGAATCTGGGCCGACTTTGGACTGGTCAGGGGGGTCAGTCATCGCTAAACTCCGCATCGGCCTGAACGAGGCTGGGGCGCGGGTTGGGACTGGCGGCAAGGGCGGAACACATGCATTACAACCTGGTGGACCGCGTGGTCGAGGTGGTGCCCTCGGAGCGGATCGTCGCCATCAAGGCGGTCAGCCGGGCCGAGGAGTATCTGGGCGACCATTTTCCGACCTTCCCGGTGCTGCCGGGAGTCCTGATGCTCGAAGCCATGGTCGAGGCCGCCCGCTGGTTGGCCTGGGCCTCTCAGGATTTTGAGCACAGCCTGATCTTGCTTCATGAGGCGAAAAACGTTACATACAAGAACTTTGTCAAACCCGGGCAGCTCCTACGGGTGGATATCACGTGCCGCCGGATGGCGCACGGCGACAGCGAATACGCAGGTGCCGGGCTCTGCGAGGACAGGGAGGTCGTCAAGGGCAGATTCACCTTGACGCATTTGAACCTGCAGGACAAAAATCAGGAACTGGCCAAGGTGGATGCCCGGCTTATAAGCGCCGCCCGTTCTCGGTGGGCGGAGTTGGCCGGTCACAACCGGTGACCCCAGCCATGGCAAGCTGGGTGCTGCACCGGGCATTCCTTGGCAGCGACGTAACAGGAGGTCTCAGTCCAATGGCCATGAGCCGAGAAGACGTCTTTACCAAGGTCCGCGACGTGCTGGTTGAAGCCCTTGGCGTGGATGACGATGAAATCACCGAAAACGCCACCCTGCAGGGCGACCTGGATGCCGAGAGCATCGACTTTCTGGACATCGTTTTTAGGCTGGAGAAGTCCTTTTCCATCAAGATTCCACGGGGCGAACTTTTCCCGGACGACATTCTGAGCAATCCGGACTTCGTGGCCAGCGGCAAGTTGACCGACGTGGGCTTGACCAAGCTCAAAGAGTCCATGCCTCACGCCGATTTTTCCGAGTTCGAGCAGGATCCCGAAGTCTCCAAGATGCCCGACCTGTTTACGGTCGGCACGTTGATCAACTACGTAGAGTCCAAACTGAACAATCAGTCTGCCGCGCCGGCCTAGGCGCGGTTTGGGTTGGCGGCATGCGTTGGATCTGGATCGACGGGTTTACCGATTTCGTTTCCGGAAAGACCGCCACCGCCGTGAAGAATGTGTCCCTGGCCGAGGAGTACCTACACGACCACTTTCCAGGTTATCCGGTGATGCCAGCCTGCCTGATGATCGAGGGCATGGCCCAGACGGCCGGCATCCTGGTGGGCGAGGCCCGAAACTTCGCCGAGAAGGTCATCCTGGCGAAAATCCGACGGGCCCGTTTCGAGGACTACTGCACCGCCGGCGACCGCATCACCTACACTGCCCAGATTGAATCGTTCGACGAAACCGGGGCCACCACCGTCGGCACGGTGGCCCGCAACGGCCAGACCATAGGCCAGGTCGACCTGATGTTTTCCCACGTGGACCAGAGCAAGCAGGTGTTGGAGCTGCCCGAACACAACTTCGTTTTCACCGAGCAGTTCATGAGCATCCTGGAGACCTACCGGATCAACAAGACGCAGACGTAGGGTCCGCTGAGCGGACCATGCTGTTTATGGCGAGTTCGGCTCGCCGCAGGAGAGCGTCGGCCCTTGGGGCCGACCTTTGCAAAACACCATGACCGATTCGAGACGTGTCGTCATCACCGGACTTGGCCTGGCCACCCCCATCGGCCTGGGCGTCGACGCCGTGTGGGATGCGATGGTCAACGCCGTCAGCGGCATCAAGCCTATTCAAGCGTTTGACGCCTCGGGCCTGGCCTGTTCGGTCGGCGGTGAAGTGCCCGCCTTCAAGATGACAGACTTTGTCCCCAAGAACTATCGCAAGAGCACCAAGGTCATGGCCCGCGACATCATGATCGCCGTGGTGGCTGCCTACCATGCTGTGAAGGACGCCGGGCTGAAAACCAAATGCCTGATCGACCGCGGCGAGGTCGAGGCTCCGCCCAACCTGGACAGCACGCGCTTCGGAGCCAACATCGGGGCTGGGTCCATCTGCGCCGACCTGCGCGAGTTGGCCTGTGCCCTGGCCACCGCCGTCGACGAGAACCGCAACTTCAGCTTGACCCGCTGGGGCCAGGAGGGCATGGGCAACCTCACCCCGCTGTGGCTGCTCAAGTTTCTGCCCAACATGTTGGCCTGTCACGTCACCATCGTCCACGACGCCCAAGCCCCGTCGAACACGTTGACCTGCGGTGAAGCGTCGAGCCACCTGGCCGTCGGCGAAGGGTTTCGCACGGTGGCCCGCGGCGACGCCGACGTGTGCATCTGCGGCGGGGCGGAAAGCAAGATCAACCCCATGGGCATGATCAGGCCGTATCTGCTTGACCGCCTGGTTCCCGACGGCCGATTCGAGGCCGGGCGCTCCTGCCGGCCGTTTTCCGCCGACCGGACCGGCTGCGTCCCGGCTGAGGGCGGTGGGCTGATCATTCTCGAAGACGCCGAACACGCCCGCAGCCGCGGGGCCCGTATTTACGCCGAGGTCGCCGGCTTCGGGGCCAGCGCCAACACCCACGATTGGAAGACGCCCGACCCAGCCGGTACCGGCATCAGCCTGGCCGTCAAAAACGCCCTGCACGATGCCGAGGCCACACCGGGCGACATCGATCTTATCGGCACCTTCGGCAGCGGCATCGGCGATTACGACGACTCGGAATTGGCTGCCCTGAACGCCGTGTTCGGCCCGCACCTGGCCCAAATGCCGGCCCTGGCCACCAAAGGGGCGGTGGGCATCAACGGCGCCGGCAACGGGGCCATCGACATCGCCCTGGCCGCCAAGGCCATCCAACACAATACCGTGCCACCCTCAGTCAATACGGATAACCCCGGCCCAGCCTGCCCCTTGAAACTCAACTCGGCCGAGCCCTACGATGCACCCGTTGGCAAGGTGGTGAGCCTGGCCTACGCCCTGGGCGGCGGCCAGAACGCAGCCCTGGTCTTGAAACGCTTCCAGGAATAATCGCCAGCCCAGTAGAGGATGCCATGCCCGCGCGTCGAAGAGCCGTCATCACCGGAATGGGTTGGGTCACACCGCTGGGCCACGACCTGGAAACGGTCTGGCAAAAGCTGTTGGCCGGCGAATCCGGCGTGGCCCCCACGACCGTTTTTGAGGCCCGCACGTTTCCGACAACGTTCTCGGCCGAGGTCAAGGACTTCGACCTGGCCGATTTTTTGGGCGATGACGCGACCCGTCACGCCGAGGCCAGTCGCAACTGTCGCTTTGCCCTGGCGGCGGCCCAGATGGCCTGGTCGCACAGCGGACTGGCCACGGGCGACCCGCTCGACCCCGCCCGGGTCGGCGTTTATTTGGGCGGCGGCGAAGGGCCCATCGACTTCGACAACTTCGCCGCGGCGGCTGTGGGCGGCTGGAACGATGAGCAAAATGACCTGGACACGCTCAAATGGGCCTCCATCGCGTTGGAGAGGCTGCGGGCTTCGACCGAGTTGGAACAGGACCCCAACATGGCAGCCGGTCACATCGCCTGTCAGTTCAACGCGGCTGGGCCCAACTTCAACAGCTTGACCGCCTGTGCCGCCAGTACCCAGGCCATCGGCGAAGCCACCCGGCTGATTCGGCGCGGCGACGCCGACGTGATGATCTCCGGCGGGACCCACAGCATGATTCA
>JBHHVM010000141.1:0-7983 GCA_046754265.1 Phycisphaerae bacterium | reverse complement strand
GTGTCGCCTGATCGTAAGCTGGAACTTCAAGCACATTGTAAACTTTCAGAAGATCCCGCTGTATAACGGCGTCAATCTTGCATCCGGATATGGCACCGTCGGGATCCACACCCCACAGGAGGTGATCGCCCTTGAAGACCAAGACGTTTGACTGTGTGGAAATGAAGCGACGGGCGGCTGCGGCCATTCACCGGCAGACCAAAGACCTCACCCTGGAGCAGAAGATCGACTACTGGCGTCGCCGTAGCGAGGCCTTTCGGAGTGACCAGGCGCGTCTGATGGGTGAAGCGCAGACAACAGACAAAGCCTGAAGCCTGGCAGTGGCTGCCTGAATGCCTCGGACCCAGACACAAGTCCGTGCCGAAAGATCGCTGGCTGATCTACCATTCAATGTAGCACGGGGCTTACTGCAGCAAATCCCGCCCGATCACCAACCGTTGAATCTCGCTGGTGCCTTCGTAGAGGGTGGTGATGCGGGCGTCGCGGGCCAGTTGCTCGACGCGGCACTCCCTGACGTACCCGCTGCCGCCGTGGATTTGGACCGCCCGGTAGGCGATGCGGTTGGCCGCCTCCGACGCAAACAGCTTGGCCTTGGCGCTGGCTGCCGGGTCCATGTGGCCCGCGTCGACTCGATCGGCCGCCTGCCCAACCAGCAACCGGGCGGCTGACAGGTCGGTGGCACTGTCAGCGATCATGGTCTGGATGGCCTGAAATCCGGATATGGACTGCTTGAATTGCTGACGCTGCTTGGCATAGCCGACCATCTGGTCCAGGCAGGCCGCCGCGATCCCCGTGGCCTGCGACGCGATGCCGATCCGCCCCCCGTCCAAGCCCGACAATCCCACCTTCATGCCTCCACCTTCTGACCCCAGCAAGTGCTCGTCCGGCACGAAAACATCGTCGAAGGCAATGACGGCGGTCTCGCTTCCTCGGATGCCGGTCTTGCCGGTGATCTTGTCCCGGCCCAGCCCATCGGCCTGACCATCCACCAGCATCGCCGTCAAGCCGGTCTTGGCTTCGGTCGGATCGGTGCGCACGATCGTGAAGAACCACCGGGCGTGCATCCCGTTGGTGATCCACATCTTTTCGCCGTTGACCCGATAGCCGCCCTTGACCCGCTTGGCCTCGGTGGTACACGAAGATATATCGCTGCCGGCCCCAGCCTCCGAGACCGCGAAAGCGGCAAACGATTCGGGCGAACCCCAATCCGCCAGCCAATCGGCCTTGCAAGCCTCCCCGGCTGACTGCGACACGATCATCCCCACCATATTGTGGACCGACAGCGTGACGGCCGCCGAAGGTGAGGCGTAGGCAATCTCATGGAGAATGTTTGCGTAGGTACGATAGCTGCACCCCAGCCCGCCATGCGCCTCAGGGAGGCAGAGGTTCATCAGCCCCATCGCAGCCAGCTCCGGCAGCACCTCGGCCACGGAGCATTCATCCACGTCCCAAGCCCGGTCCTTGTCGATGAGTTCAGCTCGGGCGTAATCCCGCACAGCCTCGATCAGCACGGCCTGATCGTCCGTCGAATGGAATCCAGGCACGATCATCCTTGTCTACCGCGCCGCTGGGAGACGATTGGAGACGCCAAATCTGTCACGTTATTGCCCCGACCAAGATTGCCCGCCCGACACACTCGAGAGGTACCCCAATATAGGCCGCGATCGGAGACGGTCAATCGTCTGCTTTCCCCGTCGCACCAACCCCCAAATGAGCGAGCGGGGCGACCTCGGGCGGGCCGCCCCGCTCGCCAAGCGCGGAACGAAAGAGGAGAATTGGAAGGTGGAAGAACAGCCGACAGTCCCGTTGACCACAGCCATTCCTTTCGGCGGCGTTGTGCTGTGATAAGCCCAACGACCGCCCCGGCTCGTACGCTTCACCGGCCGATTGCTGCTCCGGCCGGGTTGTGTTTGTGCAGGGAGCGGCCACGACCAGCCAGGCCCCCCAGCCATCCAGCTGGCCGCGACTTGGACGGTTACGTCCCCCCATGTCGCATCGCTCGCCTCTTACCCCAAAGAAGCTTGAGGCAAGCACACTCCCTGCCATTCCCCAAGGCCCACTCCGCTCAACAGTGACCGGGAATCCGATCCCCAATCACCATTGAGCGTTGTGCTGAACAACAGGGGCATATCCGAGGCCAAACCTTGCACCTGACCTGTGTTTTGACCATAACTAGCGTTTACACAGGAGGATACGTACAGGCACCGAGTAGAGGCCCAAGCGCCAAGGACCGAGAATTGAGCACAATCGCGGTGCGGGCGACAGGCAAACTGGGCATATTTACCCAAAAACGTGTGGACTATCACACGTTGTCAGAATTCGTCCGGTTTTGCCCCAAGTTACCACTTGACGCATTTTGCCACGTATCCTAATCTCTAGTTCAAGCTGGTCACCGGGTATGCAACTCAGCGGTAATGTGGCTCGGGCCAGCCTGTGGATTCTTCACAATCCACAAGCGCCGGATGGCGGACTGCTTTGGAGGGAAGCTTACCGGCCACCCGATGGACAGGTGCTGTCCGGAGGGGAAAGAAGCTACGGCCGGGCAGTGGGGCCTGAGAGACCCTCAGCGTCACTGCTCGGCCGTTTCTATGCGCCGATGCCCCTGATCCCGCCTTCGACCCTTGGCCGGATTCGGCGGCTAGACCAGCATTTCGGCCAGTTTTGGGGCTTTTTGCACTTCGTCGGTGGGCACCATGGTAATAACGTCCCAGGGGCAAACCTGCGCGCAAAGTTTGCACCCGATGCAAACCGGCAGGTCGATGGTACACACCCCCATGGCATAGCCGGGATGAACCGGGTCCGAAACTTTGTCGATGCAATCCACCGGGCAGACCGACACGCAGGCTTCACACCCGGTGCAAAGGTCCTCGTCCAGGACGGCAAGCTGTTTGGGCAGTTTCTTCTTCTTGGCCATATAACCCAGTCTCCGGCCCGCCGGCGTCATCCCGGCAGAACGGGGCATTCTAGTGGGCAGCCCCGGGGATTCAAGCAGCCCACCCAAAACCAACCACCCCAGCACCCAACTCCTTATCGGCCAACCCAACCGCCAGGGGTCAGTTGGGTCTCAGCCAAGCCCGGGTCGCTGCCCTCATCACGGGGTCTGGGCCCGAGCTGTGGACGGAGCAGGGCCTTCGTTGCGGTAGCGCTCCATCGCGGTGGCTAGTAGTTCCTGATTTCGGCAGATCAAACGATATTGCCCCGCCAGGGCCACGACGTTGGCGACGATGGCTGTCAGTGCGACCGCCAAATGGTAGTGGCTGAACTCACGGTGATTCCAAACAGCCGCCCCCAGCGCGACCGTGGCTACCACCGGAAAGAAGCCCAACACCACGCAGCGCAGGGCCCACTTCTTATACGTCTGGGTTCGTTGCAGAATGGAGTCATCCAGATGGGCCAACGCCACCGCCTGGCGAATCGCTTTGCCGGTGACGGCGAAGTACGTAAACGTGACCACGTGAACCAGGGCCGCCAACAAAGCTGCGAACAGCCCGAGCGCAAAGTGCTGCACGAACAGATCATCCCCCCGCACCATCAAACCCAGCCCAGCCGCCGCCGCCAACACCAACAGCAACCCGCTCGCCAATCCCAAGAATACTCGACTCATAGCGCCGACCATCAAACCCGAGCCAGCCCGATCCTGCAAGGCACTGGCACGATACCACGTAAAGTCGGGAAGTGTGCTATTCTTATTGAATCCTGTATAGATAAAGCACTTGGTCATGGTTCCATTCGGAATGGCAGTTTGGCAGCGCGCACGAAGGATCGCAGGAGTGACCGGTTTCCGGCGATCGCATCAGCCTCATGTCGAGCCTGGGCGTAGCCCTCTTCGAGTTCGGAAAGTCCGTGATTGGCCGTGCGATGATACCTGAGGTTTCCCGAGACGTATTCGAGCGGATTGAGTTCCGGGGCATAGGGCGTCAAACACTCGATCGTGAGCCTCGAATAGACCGTCCGCCAGTCCTGCACTTTCCGGCTGCGGTGCGCATTGAGTCGATCGGTCGAATACCAGAATATGTAGGAGTCAGGCCGCCCCTTTAAGCGATCCGGCGTTTTTTGACCAGCACCAGGGTCCAGTTCGACGAACATCCTTTCCGGGTGTGCCGATGGCGTTCGTCAACCGCGTTCAACCAAAAACATGGGGCATCGGTGGTCCTGGAGCCCCCTAATCCCCCAACGACGCCGTCGGGACGCCGATGGCATTGCCGGCGGCTGTCGCTGTGATGGACTCCTGCGGCTGGGACCGGGTCAACTGATCCACCCGGGCCACCGCGAAGCTCACGTTGGACTTGTTCCGCGTTTCCGAGTCGATGACCTGGCGATACATTTCCAGGGCCTTGGCCCGATCGTGCATGCGAAAATCATACGTTACCGCCGCCTGAAAGCGGGCTGGGTGCGGGGTGCTGGGGTCCCAGCTAAAGGATCGCTTATACCATTTGACCGCCAGGGGCTCTTGGTCTTTGAGGTATTCCTTGTGGATTTCGCCGCAGTAAAAGGCGGCGTCGTCGATTTTGTCGCTGCCCGGGTAGCGCCTCACCAGGTCCACAAAAACGCCCAGGGCCTCGAGCATCACGTCCTGGCGATAGAGCGCCGGCACACCGTGGCCGCCCTTCTTCATCAGGGCCAAACCCTTTTCGTACAACAGGTCAGCCTCGGCGATCGACTCCTCCGGCTTCAGCGATTCCTGGGGCACTTCGGCGCTGAGCACATACCGGAACGGTTGAACCTTGAGCAACGCCGTCAACTCGGTGTCAGCCCAGCGGCGCTTCTGCTCGTAGCCGCGTTCGGCATAATAGTCGCGCAATGCCCGCAACGTCCGGTGGTACATGGCCCGGTGGGTTAGCACCTCCTCAACCAGATCCACCTCTTTGGCACCGACGAGTTGAATGTCGGGCAGGTCGATGACTTGCGGCGCATACCGATCCACCGTCGGTCCATCGACCTTCTGCCGGTCGGCCCACAGCGAAGCGGTGTTGCACCCGCTGCCCAGCAGCAGACAGACAACAACACTCGTCGAGATCACGGCGCGATAGGGGGTTGCGGGTTTCATGGGGCCACTCCTTGGCTTATGGCGTGGGTCGATCCGTCCGGAGCATGCATACTCCGCTACCTACCCCAACTATACCCGCCAATCCCAAGATAGACAACAACCCGCAACGCCGGGCTTAACCAAGACTGTGAATTGCCGACCGGGCCCAGCCTGGATTTGTTAATTTTTGTAAGCCCGCCCGCCGGGGACTGAATAACATTAGAGATGCCCGGTACCATGACCGGCGGGCGCTGATCGACTGGCCCAATGCGAGTATGCTGGGCGACGCCAAAACGCCGGATTCGAACCGAAACGGGCACCGAAATGCTGGCCGTCGAGTATGACAACCCCAACAGCAGGCCCATAGGTCAATATCGGGGCCGCCCTGCAAACTGGGCAATGGGCCTTGTCGCCCTCTTGCTAGCCATTCAGCCCGCATCCGCCGCGGTGATCGGCCGAATCGTCCAGGTCGGTTACCCGGGCACCACCGGCGACCTGGTCCGCGACGGCGACTGGGCCCCGGTTCTGGTGGATCTGACGCTCGAAGGAGATCTGAGTTTCGAAGGCTTCCTGCGTGTCTCCCAGCCCGACAAGGACGGCGACCTGCCTTACGACCGGGTCCGAGTCCAGCTCCGGGCCGATTCGGGTAACGCCCGCCGTTACGTCCTCTATTGCCCCATAGGCCCCGGCGACGGACCGACGGCCGCCGTGTCGGTCATGCTGCTGGACGCCGACGGCGAGCTCGTTCAGGTGATATCTGAAATCACCGGCAAACCGACCGCCAGCCTGTCCCCAGCCCAGCCACCCGAACGTGTCCCCGACCGCAACCTCGTCATCCTCTCGGTCTCCAACCGGTCGGTGGGCAAAGTGTCCTACCTGGAAAGCCCCGAACAGGCCGACAAGTTCTATCGCTCGGTGCGCGTGGCCCACATTCAGCCCTCGGCCCTGCCGGATCGCTGGATCGGTCTTGAAATGGTCGACGCCATCGTCTGGGACGCAGCCGATGCCACCGATCTGACCTCCCAGCAGATCGAAGCCTTGATCACCTGGGTCCGCCACGGCGGCTGGCTGCTGATGGCTGCCGCCAAGACCAGCGACACCCTCGCCCAAAACCAGGACCTGGCCCAGGTGTTGCCGGTCAAGCTAGGCCGCGTGGTCGACGAAACCCGGATGGGCGAACTGCGCTGGCAACTGCTCGGTGGAGCCAGGTATGTCCCGGGCAGCCAAGAACGAGTCGATGACCCCAAGGTGCCGTTTTACTATGCCCAGCCCCTACCGCTGGTCCTATGCACGACGGTGCCCGGCGCCACCACCCTGGTGGCCGAGCGCGACCTGAATGCCACCGTGGCTGCCCGCCGGTCGGTCGGTCGAGGTAGGGTGGTCTTTATCGCCGCCGAAATCCACGACCTGCTCGACGAATCCAAACTCAAGCCCACCGTCTTCTTCAAACGCACCCTGGAAATCCGCGAGCCCCGGAACGTCGCGGACAACCCGCCCACCATGGGCACGTTGTTCCCTTACCTCGAACAGACCGTCGGCTTTCGCCGATCAACCGGTGTCTATCTTCTGGCAGCGCTGCTGTTCTCCGTCGCCTATGTGGGCCTGTCCACCTTCGGATCCTGGGTGTTCCTGCGCTCCCGCGGTTGGACCCGCCACGCCTGGACCGCCTTCTCCATCGTGGCCGCCGCAGCCGCCGTGCTCAGCCTGCTGGCCGTCCAATCCATGCGCGGAGTCGGGCAGAGCTTGCAGCAACTCACCGTGGTCGATGCAGTGGCCGGGCAAACCCAGGCCCAGGCCACCGCCTACTTCGGGATCAAGACCGGCACCCACTCTCTGCTGGACGTTTGGATGCCTTCCGACTACACCGCCCAGCAGCAACCCGAACGCACCGCCTGTAGCCTCAAACCCCTGCCCGCCAGTTCCGTTCGCGGCGCCGGCAGCAGTTCCTACACCGACACCACCCGTTATCACCTGGTCCCAGCCAGCGCTTCGATGGAAGACGTCCCCGTCCGGGCCACGCTCAAACAGTTCGAGGGTCGGTGGTTCGGAGACCTGCGCCACACGCTAGAAGCCGACGTTCGCCTGATCATGATGCAAGGCGAAAACCGCAGCGGCCTGGGCATCGCCCCCGGCAGCACCGTCACCAATCGGTTGGGGCATACCTTGACCCACTGCGTCCTGATTCAACCGCTGGAAAACGCCTTCAAGAGTGACATCGATTTGACGCTTAATCTGGCCACACAGTACATCCTGGTCCACCGAATCGGCGACATCGCCGACGGCCAGACCGTCGACCTGAACTCGCGAATCTATACCGACCTCGACACGGGCGCCCTCGTTTCGGTGGATACCTGGCTCACCCACACCCTGGCTGAATCCCAGACCAACTGGGGCGACAAGTTTCGCACGGGTAACCCGTTTGGCGGCGGCAGCCAGATCGTGGAGAATTTCCGCCAGGAAGATTACCAGGACGCCCTGCTGATGCTGACGGCATTGACCGACCACCGGCCCGACAAGCTGACCAACACCATGAGCCCAGCCGGCTACGACTTCGATGCCCTGCACTGCCGGCAATTGGACCGCAGTGATGATTTGACCACCGATAGCGTCATGCTCATCGGTTTCGCCGAAGATCAAGGCCCGGTGACGCTTTGCACCCGTACCGGCAAAGGGGCTTACAAACCCCGTCTGGCCGACCAGGCTTACACCATGTACCGGTTCGTGATTCCGGTACGAAAACCATAACGGCCGGCGCCTCGCCGGGCGAATTGCGACAAATGTAGCGGCCGGCGCCTCGCCGGCCGAATTGAGAGTGTTCGGAAGGACGCGCGTGATCGTTCAAACCATCAACCTGACCAAGCGCTACGGCAAACTCGTAGCCTTAAACAACCTCAACCTCAAAATCGAGGAAGGGGAGTGTTTCGGCTACATCGGCCCCAACGGCGCCGGCAAAACCA
>JBHHVM010000140.1:0-8038 GCA_046754265.1 Phycisphaerae bacterium | reverse complement strand
TGCGTCCTGCCCAGCACCACCAGAACGATGTCCAGCGGCGTCACCAGCATCATCCCGACCCGGAGTGATGCGGTGCATCCGCGCAGACGCGCGCCGATGCGATGCAGTACGGCTCGCCGCGCGATTCAATTAGGTACATCGGTAAAGCGGGGCGGTCTTGCCCGCTTCCCCAGTCTGATCAATCGGGCGGACACCATACCTATTTCTTGACGGGAGAGCATGGGGCCGGCATTCTCTGGCCATGCCTCGGCTGGCCAGAGGGGTCGCCACTCGTAACTCCCGTCCCAGCCAACACTTACAATAAACCCCAAACAAACCCCAAAAATCCACTTGACAACCGAACAAACACCGAATATATTGAAGGCAGAACGCTGGACCCAAGGCCGCACCCCGCAGCCCGGTCCACCCCGCTTGGGAAAACCCCAGCGAGCCGCGAACTTCAGTTCGCGCGGACTCGCAAACCGCTGGGCGTTCTCAGAAGCGCGATACAAAAGAAAGGAGCCCCATCCACCACGCCGCAGACAAATACCACCGGGCAAAACCAAGCCTCGTCAGCAAAAGACCAACCACCAAGCCACCCCCACAACGTCTCTGCCCTGCATGTTGCACTTCCTGGTGTAGGGCAGGTCGTTGTTCCGCGAATGCGGAACGTTGACCTGCCGGTTCGGCTGTCACCGACCCGGGGACACCGGCCAAAAAACCGGTCAACCACAAAGCAGCAGACCCTCAAAGCAGGTCTCCGTGCCGCCGAGTCTCTGTGGTAAGCAGCGTCTTCTTCCCACAGCCTCAGAGCAGTTCTCTGTGCCTCCGTGTCTCTGTGGTTCGATGCTTCTTCTTCCCCAAAGACTCAAAGCAGTTCTCTGTGTCTCCGTGTCTCTGTGGTTCGATGCTTCTTCTTCCCCAAAGACTCAAAGCAGTTCTCTGTGTCTCCGTGTCTCTGTGGTTACCCGATTCTTCTGTTTCTTGGTCGTTGCTGACCGCTGAACGCTGATCGCCGAAAGCTCATAGCTGAACGCTGATCGCCCCGATAGCTCGTAGGATCGCCCCCGATGACGCCACCCTCAGCCCACCCCGCTGTGCCGGGCGCAACGCGCCCCACTGCGTCATCCCCGCCAACCCCGTTGGCCCGGCTTGATCCTCGCTCCCTCGCCGAAACCCCGGCCCCCCCTCAGCAAGGCCTGGCTCGCCCACCGGTCATAAAGAAAGGGACACCGCCTGCCACGCCAATCGGCTACGGTTGCTTGATGACAACCGGTGCCGGGTCGCATGCACGACGTGACGGACAGACCGATTCGGGCTAACATCTCCGAGGCCAACCGACCCAGCCTGATTCCGCGGAGCCTCCGTCGTGCTAGCCATCTCCAACATCGGCGAATTGGTCGTTTACCCCCCCGGGCCCATCCCCGGGCGGCGAATGAACGACGTCCAGGCCATCCCCAACGCCGTCCTGCTCATAGATGGCTCCACCATCGCCGACTTCGGACCCGCCGACCAAACCGGCATTCCTACCGGTTGCGACATCATCGACGCCCACGGCCACTGCGTCGTCCCCGGGCTAATCGATTGCCACACCCACGCCGTCTTCGCCGGCCCGCGTGAAAACGAGTTCGTGCAGCGCATCCAAGGCCGCAGCTACGTCGAAATCGCCGAGTCCGGCGGCGGCATCAACGCCTCGGTCAAAGGCATCCGGGCCGCGTCGATCGACGACCTGGTTCAAGCCGCCCTACCCCGCCTCAAGCGCATGCTCGAAGCCGGCACCACCACCGCCGAAATCAAAAGCGGCTACGGCCTATCCGTCGACGACGAGCTCAAAATGCTTCGGGCGATTAAACGGCTCGACGACCTGCAGCCCATCGAGCTAGTCGGCACCTACCTGGCCGCCCACACCATCCCCCACGATTACGCGGGCCGACCCGATCAATACCTCGATGCAGTCCTGGCCGACGAAGTCTTTGCGATCATCAAAGCCGAAGGCCTAGCCGAGTTTTGCGACGTCTTCTGCGAACGCAGTGCCTTTGACATCGACCAATCCCGCCGCGTGCTCGGAACCGCCAAGCGTCACGGTCTGTCACCCCGCATCCACGCCGATCAGATCACCCAACTGGGCGCCACGCGATTGGCCGCCGAAGTGGGCGCCGTCAGCGCCGACCACCTCGAAACCACCGACGACGGCGCCATCGCCGCCCTCAAACAGGCCGGCACCATCGCCGTCCTGCTGCCTGCCTGCTCCTTCTTCCTGGGCGTCAAACAGGCCCCGGCCCGAAAACTCATCGAGGCCGATCTGCCCGTCGCCCTGGCCACCGATCTCAACCCCGGCTCCTCCATGATTGAATCGATGGCCTTAACGATGAGCATCGCCTGCACCCAAATGCGAATGACGCCCGCCGAAGCGCTCATCGCCGCCACAGCCAATGCCGCCAGTGCCATCAAGCGTCACCCCAAGCTGGGCGCCATCGCCCCGGGTTACCGGGCCGACCTGCTCATCCTGGACGTCCCCAACCTCAACCAGTGGCCCTACCACGTAGGCCGAAACTGCGTCCAAACCGTCATCAAAGCCGGAACCATCGCCCACACAACCGCCGACGATTAACCGGCCGAAGAAAACCGAACCGCCCCACCGGTTGCAGCCGCGGGCGGCGGTATGTTATCATGCGTCCGTCATGTCCTCAGAATTGATGAGCGACCGCGACTTGCTGGCCCGGCTGGTGGCCTTTGATTCACTCAGCAACAAGCCGTCCGCTCCGATCGCGGACTTTCTGGCCGATTACTTACAAGCCGCCGGCTGCGAGGTGAAGCGGTACGCCTACGACGACGGTCGAAAGGCCAACCTCATCGCCCGCAAAGGCCCGGATGTCGAAGGCGGGCTGCTTTTGTCGGCACACATGGACGTGGTGCCAGCCAATGAAGCCGGTTGGACCTGTGAGCCGTTTCAACTGACCGAACGCAACGGCCTGTATATCGGCCGCGGCACCGCAGACATGAAAGGCTTTGTCGCCTTGGCGACCAATCTAATCGCCCGCACGTCAGCCGAGACGCTCAGCGCGCCACTGGTGTTGCTGTTAACCAGTGACGAAGAGGTCGGCACCGTCGGGGCCCAGAAGTTCGTCGAGGCGTGGGATCGGCCTTTCGCTTTGCCGGGGGAAGCCGTCGTCGGTGAGCCCACCGGCCTGGCGGTGGTCCGCATGCACAAAGGGCACTTGTTTATTCGTCTGACCATCACCGGAAGATCGGCCCACAGCGGCTATCCACACCTGGGCAGCAGTGCCATCGAGCCGGTGGCAGAGCTGATCGCCCTGCTGCGCCACATCCGCAAAGGCCTGGAGGCGGAACGATCGGCCCAGAGCGCTTACTTCCCGGAGTGCCCCCATCCAGTGCTAAACATTGGCACCATCACCGGCGGGTCAGCCGTCAACGTGGTGCCGGAGTGCTGCGTTCTGGACGTCGGCGTTCGGTTGATGCCGGGGCAATCCTCCGAACAATTCGTCAAGGACTTCGAGGACCGCCTGGCCTCGGTGGCCAGTTTGCCCTCCGACAAGGTTCAGGGCGAGGTGATCAACAACAGCCCGCCAATGCTGTGCCCGCAGGACGCACGCATTTACACGGAGTTGTGCGAATTGGCCGATCAAACCGAATGCTACGGTGTGTCTTACGCCAGTGATGCCGGGCCGTTGCAGAAGCTGGGCATCAGTTCGGTGCTGTGGGGCCCCGGTGACATCGAGAACGCCCATCGGCCCAACGAGTACATCGAGATCGAAGAGTTCGAACGGGCTGGGCGGCTGTTGGAGCGATTGGTTGGCACTCGCTGCGGTGTGTCATCGGGCTGATCGTCTATTCCCCACGGTTTCGGCGGGCGAGGCGCCCGCCGCTACAACTGGCCAGCGCACTGCCATTCTTTGTCATTCCGGCGTCACGCCCAACTGGTTGGCGGCGGCTTGGGCGGTTTGGTCGATGAGGGTGGCGATGGTCATGGGGCCTACACCGCCGGGGACCGGGGTGATCAGGGAGGCGGACTCGATGCAGGCGTCGAAGTCGACGTCGCCGATGTTGCCGGGATTGTACCCGGCGTCGACGATGACGGCTCCGGTCTTGATCCAGCCGCCCTGCACGAAGCGGGGCTTGCCCACGGCGGCGATAATCAGGTCGGCGTGGCGGACCAGGTCGGGCAGGGACACGGTCCGCGAGTGACATAATGTGACGGTTGCATGGGCATTGATGAGCATGGAAGCCATGGGTCGCCCTAGGATGGGGCTTCGGCCAATGACCACCGCGTGGGCGCCGTCCAGTTCAACTTGGTATTTCGCCAGCAGCCGCATGATGCCGGCCGGGGTGCAGGGTTGATAGGCTGGCATGCCCAGAATGACCCGCCCCAGAGCGGCGGAGCTGACCGCGTCGATGTCCTTTTCCAGCGGGACAGCCTCGAAAGCTGCCCGGCGGTCGATGGGCTTGGGGACCGGGTGCTGGACCAGGATACCGTGTACGGCTTCGTCGGCGGCGAGCCGGTGGATCCGGCTGAGCAGTTCCTCGGTCGTGGTTCCCGATGGCAAATCGACCACCAGGGACTTCATGCCGACTTCCTGGCAGCGCTTGGCCTTCATGCGCACGTAGGTGGCGGATGCTTTGTCGTCGCCGACCAGCACGGTGGCCAGGGCTGGGGTGACGCCGGTGGCGTCTTGGATGCGGCGAACCTTGGCGGCGGCGGCTTCACGCACTCGCCGAGCGAGGCTTCGTCCGTCCATCAGCCGCCCGTCGAGTCGATGACCCGACGCGCTGGTTTGATCAGGACCGGTCATGGTGGGAGGATAGCAGGCATTCGGGGGGGTGTCACGGGGGTTGAGAAGCGAGTTCGAGTTTCGAGTTTAGAGTATCGAGTTGAACAGCAACAACAGCCTGCCGCGGTTGATGGGCATAGATCGCGATTGATCTTGTGGCAGGTCGATGACCTGCCCTACGTGGCATGTGAATGGAGCGACGCCCTTTGTTTGAGGATCCGATTCGATACCGGTGGTTGGTGCCGGAAATTGAGCGGTTAGAGTCCAAGGCTGCACGGCAGGAGGCGTGGAAGGCTGCTTTGAGGCCTACATCTTTGCGGCGGATTCTATGCATGGTGGGGACGGTGACGGGCAGCGCGGCCTTGGCGTTGGTGTTGGGATCAATCTTGGGGCGATTGCCGGTGTTGAATCAGTTTGGTTGGATTCAGGCGGGGTGGCACAACGGCCTGCTCGCCGGGATGATGTCCGGCGCTAGTTGTGGGGCGTTGTTGTGGTTTTTCCGGCGGGGGATTCGCCGGGCGCTTCGGGTCCACATGAGGGAGACGGGGTTCATGATCTGTTTGAGCTGCGGGTACGACCTGGGCGGCAACGAGTCGGGGGTCTGCCCGGAATGTGGCAAGAAGACGCCTAGGGACTGAAGTCCCCTGCTGGATTCGGTCGCCGCTGAGCGGCATTGGGTGTTACGCCTGACTGGGCGATACGGTCGGGTGGCCCGGCCTGCTTGTGGTCGATCTGATGTCCATGATTGACACCCTCAATCTCCGCGGTAAACGCGAATGGCGTCCGGCGCGGCGACAACGATGGCACCGGAGATCGTTTCGAGGTCGAGCCCGTCCAAGAGTCGTCGAGTCAATTGCAGGTAGGCGGCGCGACTCTCCCGCGGCAGGCGCATCAGGACGATGCCGGCGTGGGTTCCCGGGGGGTGTGCCTGGGCATTGGCGAAACCTTTGTCGGCGGTTATGAGCAATCGCTGCTCTTTGCATACGACCTGCCAAAAGGGTAGCGTCGAGCGAGCCGATCAAGCCCTGATCCTGGACGGAGGAAGCATCATACCCTGCTTCGCGCAACAGGACGGTTATTTCGACCGGCAAGTCCTCATCCACTTTAACTCGAACAGGCATGGGCAGTGCGCTTAGCGATTCAGGAGTACGTCGAAACGGTTGACGGCCTCGGCGGCGAATTGCAGGGCGGCGGAAATGTCCTCTCGTTTGAGTTGGGGATAGCCGGCCAGAATCTGGTCAAAGGTGTCGCCGTCGGCGATGGAGCCCACGATGACGCTGACCGAGACGCGGGTGCCGGCGATGCAGGGGTCACCATGGTGAATCTCGGGGTCAGCCGTAATTCGTTTGCGCCATTGATTGTCTGCTACCATAAGGCACCTCGGCAAAGAAAGGTGTGGAGAATCCTCGCCCCTCGTGGGGCGACCCACCGTTCGATTATAGCCTTTTTTCCACGAGTAAGAGAATTGTTTTCTCAGCTTGCCGGGCCTGGTGCTCAAGCTCGGCGCCCTTCTTGAGGATCCGGTCCATCCAGGCTTGGTCCTCGACGTCGGTGGCGTTGATCTTAATGTTCAGGTGGGCGCCCAGGACGGCGCTTCTGGCGGCTAGGGCTGCTACGGCTGCGTCTGAGGCGGATGCGGGTAGGCCTTGTTCGGCCATTTGTTTGGCGACTTGCATGGAATCGAGGGCGACGTGCATGACTTTCAGGGGGACTTCGATGGCGCCCTTGGTTGCGTTTTGGATGGCTTGGGTTTTGGCGGCTTTTTCGGTGTCGGTGGATTCGGGGAGCCCCCAGGCGGCGACTATCCGGTTGAAGGCGTCGGTGTCGGCGTCGATGAGGTGGAGCAGTTCATCGTGACAGGCTTTGCCCTTTTCGGCCCATTGGCTGAACTCTTTCCAGCGGTCATCCCAGCCCCTTTTGTGGGCGGAGAGATTGGCGACCATGGTGGCCAGGGCGGCGCCCATGGCGCCCATTGCGGCGGCGATGGAGCCCCCGCCGGGGGCTTTGGACTCGGAGGCGGTCTCGTGGACGAAGTCGGCGACGGTCATGTCGACGAGGCGTTTGGATTCCTGCCCGGCTGCGATGGCGTATTCGATGATCTTTTCGTGGGGTTTGAATCGGTAGAGTTCATCGAGGCCCAGGGACTTGACGGCGATTTTGATGAGCTCGGCATCGGATACGCCGAGGGAGCGCTGTTGTTTGCGGAGGAAGTATCTTCCGGCGTCGAGCATGGCTTGCAGTGGCACTAGACCTACGATTTCCGAGCCGGTGACGCGCAGGCCTCGGTCGCGGGCCCGTTCACAGGATTCGTCGAAGGCAACGTGGATGGGGGTGACGGCAATGTTGGTGAGGTTGATGGATATTTGGGCGATGCCGAACTCGTCGATGAACCAGCCGATGGCTTTGCAGCACTTGAGGGTGCCCGGCGTCCAGACTTTGTTGCCCTGATCGTCGAGGACGGGTTTTCCCGAGGGGGTGCCGTCGTCGGTTTTGACGCGACCTTTCTCGCGGATGTCGTAGGCGACGGCGTTGGCCCGGCGGGTGGAGGTGGTGTTGAGGTTAACATTGTAAGCCACCAGGAAGTCGCGGGCCCCGACGGCGGTGGCCCCGGATTTGGCGTTGAAGGCGGATGGGCCGAAGTCGGGCGCCCAGGCGGGGTCTTTGAGTTTTTCGGAGAGTCCCTCGTACTGGCCTGCCCGGACGGTGGCCAGGTTGGTGCGGCCGGGTTTTTGAGCGGCGTGTTCGTAGCAGTAGATGGTCAGGCCCACTTCGTCGGCCAGGCGTTTGGCGAGCGTGTGGGCGTGGGCGACGGTCTGGTCCATGGTGACGTTGGCGACGGGGACCAGGGGGCAAACGTCCATGGCGCCGAAGCGGGGGTGTTGGCCGGTGTGTTTGCTCATGTCGATGAGTTCGGCAGCAGCCGCGGCAGCGCGGACGGCGGCTTCGATGACCGGCTCGGGTTGACCGACGAAGGTGACGACGGTGCGGTTGGTGGCCCGACCCGGGTCGACGTCGAGGAGCTTGACGCCGTCGACGGATTCGATGCGGTCGGTGATCTGCTTGATGAGGGCTTGGTCGTTGCCCTCGGAGAAGTTTGGCACGCATTCGATGAGCGGTGCGTTCATGGTTGCGAATCCTCGCTCCGGTTCTTATCGTGTTTCACAAGCATCGCGTCTATGCGGCGATCCGGCGTTGCTGCTTTTGGCCGTCCCGCCCGCGGGTGGTGCGTATGATAGCAACCCGGTTGAGTTCTGGCGAGCTATTCCGGG
>JBHHVM010000139.1:0-8075 GCA_046754265.1 Phycisphaerae bacterium | reverse complement strand
GAATAGGGCGCGTCCAAGGCTTGGACGCTACCGAATAGGGCGCGTCCAAGGCAACAAGGCTTGGACGCTACCGAATAGGGCGCGTCCAAGGTTGGACGCTACCGAATAGGGCGCGTCCGAGGCCAGGACGCTATCGGATAGGGCGCGTCCTGGGCGAAAGGCATGAAGAAACATCCCTGGCGGGTGGTCGGGGATAGAAGAATCTTCGCGGCTGGAGAAGAAAGTCTTCATTGGTAGTGCAGCACGGGCTCATCCAGACTTCAATCACGGCGCCTGTCAAACCGGGCATCTTTCCGAGCGTCTAGCCTGGAGAACTGCGATGTCTGTTTCGGTCGGAGGTGTTGGCGTGGGGTGGAGAGACCTACTGCGAATCCACCCGGTGGCCGTTCGATAATTCGAGGCTGGTGATGAGCAACACGTCGATGAACTGATGAGATTCCTCGCCGATGCTGAGGATGATGGTCCGCCCACCGCGAGACAACGCTAGGAATTCCGGATGGTCCACGTGAAATGACCGGCCGTCTGCCAAGTGGATGGTGAACGGCTGAAAGGGCTGGGCCCGGTGAACGGCTCGAACTTGGTCGATAGTCATAACATCAATCGTATCGTTGTCTATGGCCGTGGGTCAAGCGAGTTGTCGGGGCATTCTACCAGGCCCGGTGCTTCCTAAGCAGGTCCACGATGGACTGTAGTTGCTCGGGCAGGGGGGCTTCTATGGTTGTCCGCTCTTCTTTGATGGGGTGGACGAAGCTGATACGAAACGCGTGCAGCGACTGGTAGGGGATCAGCGGGTCGGTCGAGTCGTCCGGGTTGCCGGTGATGTCCTTGGCGCTGGTGAAGTGCCCGCCGTATTGCGTATCGCCCAACATGGGATGACCGATGGCTGACATGTGGACGCGAAGTTGATGGGTCCGCCCGGTCTTGGGGTGCAAGTGGACGATGGCGAAGCCCTTGAATCGCTCAGCCACTTCGTACCGGGTGATTGCTTCCTTGAACAGAATGGGGCGAACGTGCATGCCCGGCACGATGTAGCGATCTTTGACCGTTGGGTGGGCTGCCAGGGGCATGTCGATCACATCGCTGTCCAGTCGGGGTTCGCCCTCGACGATGCCGAAGTATGTCTTCTCGATGGTGCGCCGCTCGAACTGCATGGACAAGCGCCAGTGGGCTTCGTCGCTCTTGGCGATGAGCATCACGCCGGTGGTGTTCTTGTCCAATCGGTGGACGATGCCGGGCCTGAAAGGATCCGCACCGCTGGACAATTGATCCGCATAAAACGCCACGGCGTTGGCGATGGTGCCGGTCTGGGTGGCCCGGGCCGGGTGACAGATGATGCCGGTGCGCTTGTTGATGGCCAGCAGATGGTCGTCCTCGAAGATAACGTCGAGTGGAATATCTTCGGCGATGATCTCGGTGGGTTCCGGCGGGGGCATCACCATCTCGATCACGTCCCCCGCGGCCGGTTCATAACTGGCCTTGGCCGGCATGCCGTTGACCGTCACCGCCCCGGAGCGAATCAGGCGCTGGGCCACGGTTCGAGAGATGCGGGTGTTGCGCGTACACAAATACTTGTCCAAGCGTCGGCCCGGCAAACGGCGCCGCACCTTGAAGCGATCAACCACCATCTCAACGGGCTGCTTTTCGCCCGTCACGGCGGCGTCGGGCTTTTGCTCGTCAGCATCGGTCATGATCCTCAGTATACCCCGCCCCCCTAAAGCCGTCGCCGCGCCTACCGTGGGGGCGGTTTGACAGGGTGGGACACCGCCGGGACCATCGATCGCGCCATGACCGTGCTGGCCATCATCAATCCGGTGTCGGGCCGATGCAACTTGGCCGCCAAAGTGCAAGAGGTGGTTCGCCTGGTCGTTCGGGCGGGGCATCACATGAGCGTCCGCTTGACGCAATCAGCGGGGCACGCCGCCGAGATCGCCGCTCATGCCGACGCGGGCGTGCGGGCCATTCTGGTGGTGGGGGGCGACGGCACCGCCCGCGAGGTCATCCACGGCCAATTGACCGCCGGGCGTAACATCCCCATGTGCCTGCTGCGAACCGGAACTGAGAACTTAGTCGCACGGCAATTCGCCCAACCGACCCGACCGGCCCAAGTCGCCCGCACCCTGCTTAAGGGCCGACGTGCCCAATGCGACGTGGGTCAAATCAATGGCCGATATTTCCTGCTCGTCAGCGGCGTCGGCTTCGATGCCGAGGTGGTTCGCCGACTGAGCCAGAGCCGCCGGGGTCACATCACCCACCTGAGTTATTTCTGGCCCATCTGGCGGACGTTCTGGGCCCACCGATTCCCCGAGCTGGTCGTCTGGGCCGATGGCGACCGGGTGTTCGAGGGTCGGGGCATGGTCTTTGTCGGGTTGATGCCCCGATACTCCGTGGGTCTGCGCATCCTCAAGCGGGCCCGACCGGACGACGGCATGTTGGACCTGTGCGTGGTGCCCTGCGTCTCGCGGCTCCGCTTGCTTCGGCACGCTGGCGGTATTGCGTTGCGAATCCACGACCGGTCGCCTGATGTGTTCTACCGCAAGTGTCTCGAAGTCCACATCGCCGGCCCACCCGACGTGCCCCTGGAGGTCGACGGCGACGATGCGGGGTCGCTGCCCGCCAGGTACAGCATCCTGCCCTCTGCCGCCACCCTCCTGGTCCCTCCGGATTAGGGCCTGTAGGTGGTCCCGCTCCCCTGACGGCTCCAAAACCGGCGGCCGGCGCCCCGATTTGGTTGACAAAGGGCGTGGGGCTACACAGAATGCCCCGGCTCGGGGCCTAGGACGCGCCCTATCTGGTAGCGTCCTACCTGGGGTGGAAGGTGTTTTGGCGGTGTCGGTGCTGACCGCCAACGACAATCGACAACGTTGTGACGATTTTCACAGCTTTTGGGCCGGCCGTGTCTACAACATTGAGGCAACGGTGAATCGGCCGGTCGGATCGGACGGGCCCGACTTCAATTTGGTGTTTGTTTACAGGGTACGGCGCTGGTCGGCCCTGATTGGCCGAACCCCTGTTCATGAACCCCGAGGACCCAAACGGTGGCGAGCCGACTGTCCCCCCAACCGGGCAGCCCGCCCCGGATGCGCGCTTACCGAGCGTCGAACCGGTGACCGGAGGGTTGGTCTTTCGGTGGTTTGCGGTACCGGCTGTCATCGTCGCGGCCATCATTGGCTGTGCGGTGCTGGTGGTGGTGCTCTTCGGGGCCATTTCCACCGAGGCCCAGTTGTCCATCGACCAACTGCTGACCCGGTTGGAATCTTCGACGGGCGAACGGTCGCTGGGCGGGACGCTGATGCCCAGGCCCAAAGAGTCCTGGCAGGCCGCCTTGGAGCTGTCGCTTCGCCTCAATCACAAAGAAAAGGAATTGACCCCCGACCAGGTCGCACAAGTGGCGGCCCGGCTCAAGAAACTCATCGATGCTCAGTTCTCCGACACGGAAGCGCTTTCCGAGGACGGCCGTCGTCGCCTGCACCTGTTGCTGCGGGCCTTGGGCGCCACCGAGCAACCCGTCGTGATCGAAACAATCGCCCGATTTGTCGACGACGACCGGGCTGAGACCCGTAGCGAAGCCCTGATGGCTATAGGGAGTCTGACCCATACTCCTGGTGCTCGATCAGTGCTGAAAAAGGTGGTCGCAGCCGTTGACGACGCCGATCCGGTGGTCCGCACGGTGGCCTGCGCACTACTGGCGGGGCTGGCCACGACGGCGGACGAGGCTGCTATCGCGTCTCTGACTCGGGCGTCAGCCTCGGATCAACGAGAGGTCCGTTGGAACGCATCCCTGACACTGGCCCGGCTGGGCAGCCCGGCCGGCAAGCTGGTGCTGTTGGACATGCTGGACCGAAATTACTGGCAGAACGTTGTCAAAATCAGTATGACCCATCCCGACGGCAAGGTTTCAGAGTATCCCCTGTCGCCCGGGAAAGTGGACGCTTACTTGATGCAGTCCATCGAAGCGGCAGCGAACTTGGAAGACGCGGAAATCCGGGAGCGGATCCAACGGCTGAGCGAGGACGACTCGCCGATCGTGTCGGACAAAGCACGGGCGGTCCCGGCGCACCGGGATTGAGCGACCGCAGCGCGTCGCCGGCCTGCAAACTTGAAACGGGAGTGTGAACCATGCCCACCAAGGAAATGGTCACCAAAGTCTGGATCGAAGAGGGCTGCATCGTCTGCGATGCCTGCGAGACCGCCTGTCCCGAGGTGTTCGATGTGCAGGAGGAAACCTGCATCATCAAGCCCGAGGCGCTGGCCGCCGAGTTCACCAAGCCGTTGACCGGCACGATCGAGGACGCGGCTGAGGAATGCCCGGTCGACGTCATCAAGTTCGAGACGGCCCCCTTCGAGGTCAGCGAAGCGGAGGCCGCCGCTCAGGCCAAGGATGCCGCTGCCGACGAGGCCCCCAGTCCGCCGGATAAAGCGCCCGACGCGCCTTCGCCGGCCACTGACGCACCGTCCAAGGCCCCTGAAAAACAACCCCTGGTCGCAGCCACCGCCCAAGGCGGCGACCCCACGATTCAAGCGCTGTTGCAAGCCACCTCCAGCCGGGGCGGGGCGGCCGGCATCGAGCGAAAGAGCATCGAGCTTCCTGGCGAGGTGGCCCAGTGGCAGCGGGTCTCCCCCGACAAACTCCCCCCGGACATCCGTCATGCCCGGGCCCTGGAGGCGGCCGCCCGCGAAGGGCAGCAGGCCCAACAAAAGGACAAGAAGAAAGACGATCCCAACCGGCGCTCGGTCGTCTCGGGCCTGGCGTTGGGTTGTGGCTGGGCCTGTTTCGGCGGGGCCACCGCCATCAGCATAGGCCCAGCCTTTGCCCGCTTCATGATGCCCAACGTGCTGGAAGAGCCCGACCCGCGGGTCCGCGTGGGCCCCAAGGAAAAGTACGCCGAAATGCCCCCCAACCAGGTCAACGAAGATTTTAAGCCCCAAGGGGTTTGGATGATCCGCCAGGAGGGACAGATTGCGGCACTGAACATCATCTGCACCCACCTGGGCTGTATTCCCAACTGGCTGCCCAACGACTTCAAGTTCAAGTGCCCCTGCCACGGCAGCGGGTTCAAGCCCAGCGGCATCAACTTTGAGGGCCCGGCCCCCAGGCCTCTGGAACGCTTCAAGATTGCCGAAGTCGAGGGGCTGATCATCGTGGATAAGAGCAAAAAGTTTCAACAGGAGCGCGGCGAGTGGACCAACCCCGACAGCTTCGTGCCCGTCTAGTAGCCCATCGCAAGTCGATTGAGGGACTGGGTGGCACGGTCTGGCGCAGCCAGGCCGTGGGTTCCCGCGATCGTCACGGCCTACCGACTGCGTCGGTAGACCGTGCCACCCTACAGACTCCGTGCGACAAGCCACTAGCGGGCGTCCGAAGTCCGGTTGCGAGACAGAATCGATGAGCATGCTGAACCGTATGGGCGATTGGATCCGCCAGGGCCAGATCTGGCGCAGCGTCTGGCGTCACGGCGTTCCCCGTGACCGCCGCACCCGGGCCATGGCCATCCTGAGCAACGTCTTTCTGCACCTGCACCCCGTGGCTGTGCGCAAGAGCGGCATCCGCCTGTCGTTCACCTGGTGCATGGGCGGGCTGACCTTCTTCCTGTTTCTGGTCGAGGTCATCACCGGCGTGCTGCTGATGTTCTACTTCCGTCCCACGGTGGAGTACGCCTACTTCGACATCGAAGGGCTTCGAGCCCACGTCACGCTGGGCCTGCTGCGCGAACTGCATCGCTGGGGGGCCCACGCCATGGTGATTTCCATTTGGCTGCACATGCTGCGGGTCTTTTTGACGGGCAGCTACAAGCCGCCGCGGGAATTCAATTGGGGGGTCGGCGTGCTGCTGCTGGTCTTGACCCTGTTGTTGTCCTTCACCGGGTATCTGTTGCCCTGGGACCAATTGGCCATGTGGGCCATCACCGTGGGGTCCAACATGGCCCGGGCCACGCCCCTGTTGGGCCACGAAGGTCCGATCGCCAGCTTCATCAAGGTGGGTGACGTGCCCATCATTCACGCCGGCTCCGACGCCCGCTTCGGGTTGTTGGCTGGCACGTTCGTCGGGCCCAACACCTTGCTGCGCTTCTACGTGCTGCACTGCGTGTTTATTCCTTTGGCAGCCACCGTGTTGATGGCTGTGCATTTTTGGCGGATTCGCAAGGACGGGGGCATCAGCGGCCCACTGTAACGGTCGGCGCCTCGCCGGCCGAAAGCAAAACGACAAGAACGTGGTTGGACCATGGTGCAAATGATACTGGCAGATTCAACCGTCGAAGGCATCAAGAACTTCATCAACACCATCTCCCAGCCTGCGCCCTTTTTGGGGATATCCACGCTGGCCTTGGTTGTTTTTCTGCTGGGCTATCGCAAGCTGACCCATCCCGCCGTCGCCATCGCGGCTGGGCTGGGTTTTACCGCCTTTTACGCCATCAGTGCCATCGACCCCAATTTTCGCTCCATCATCGTCAAACCCGACAACGTGCCCATCAGCATCATGATGTATGGGACCGGCTTTTGTTTTTGGCTGGCGTTTTTTCAGGCGGCCCGAAACGATCGTCGGCGCGAACGAGGCCAACCCCTGTTCGAGGCCGGCGCCGAAGACAAAGTGCTGGTCTGGCCCGACCTGGTCTACATCGAGCTGATCTGCCTGATCCTCTGCACGGCCCTGCTGACCATCTGGGCGGTCGTGCTTCGGGCCCCTTTGGAACAGCCGGCCGACCCTTCGGTGGCACCCAACCCAGCCAAGGCGCCGTGGTACTTTTTGGGCTTGCAGGAATTGTTGGTCTACTTCGACCCCTGGATCGCCGGCGTCCTGCTGCCCGGGTTCATCATTCTGGGGCTCATGGCCATTCCCTACATCGACAAGAACCCCAAGGGCAGCGGCTATTACACCGTCAAGGAGCGCCCCTTCGCCATCGGCGTTTTCATGGTCGGGTTTGGCCTGCTTTGGGTTGTGCTCATCGTCTTCGGCACATTTTTGCGGGGGCCCAACTGGAACTTCTTTGGCCCCTACGAATTCTGGGATGCCCACAGGCCGGTGGCCCTGGTCAACATCGACTTTCGGGACATCGTCTGGGTCAAGTTGTTGGGGCGGGGCATCCCCACCGAAGGCATAGGCCCGCTGCCGGCCTACCTGGTCCGCGAGGCGCCGGGCTTGGCCGTCCTGCTGGGCTATTTCGTGCTGGGCCCGCTCATCCTCTACAAGCTGTTCTTCAAGAGAATGTACGTGCAAATGGGTCTTATCCGCTACGTGCTGATGACCCACATGCTTTTGTGGATGCTGCTGGTGCCCATCAAAATGGTCCTGCGCTGGACCTTGAACCTGCACTACATTGTGGCCATTACGGAGTTGTTCTTTAACGTCTGACCGCTCCAACCAGGCGGAAGGGCCTTTTTAGCCATGGCGATACCGACTCAAAGACTCTACGACGGCGACAAGCTCAACGTCTGGTTCGCGCTTTCCAGCATATTCATGCTGGCCGCCATCTTGTGGATGGCCTACGTGGACTATGCCCGCCCCTGGCACGCCTACCAGGATCAGTACATGGCCACGCAGTCCACGCTGGCCCACCTGGATTACGTGCGGGCCCGGCGAGATTCCGCCCGGCAAGAGCAGGCCCAGGCCCGGGCCGCCCTCGAAAAGGCCCGGCAGCAGGTTGCCACCGAAGACGCCCGCCGCCAAGCCCTGGCCGGCAAACTGGCCCAGGCCCGGGAAGACCTCCAAGCCGGCACGGCCCAGGTCCAACAGGCCCGGCAAGCCCTCGAATCGGCCCGGGAGCAATATGAACGAGCCAAGGCCGACAGCGGGCCCGGCGACGCTCTGACCCGGCGGTTGGAAGCCAAGCGGGCCGCCGCCCAAGCCGCCTTGGAGGCGGCGCTGGCCGCCCAACGGCAGGCGGAGCAGGCCGTCGAATCTGCCCGCGCCGAGGTCGAGGCCAATCCAACCTTGGCTGTGTTGCATCAAAGATTGGCCGAGTTGGACGCGGAATTTGACGCCGTCAAAATCGATTTTTCCACAGCCGACGCCATCATCAAAGTCACCGCCAGCCAATACGAACACGACCTGAGCGAGTATGGGGCCGACAACCACCACA
>JBHHVM010000138.1:0-8132 GCA_046754265.1 Phycisphaerae bacterium | reverse complement strand
GCAGGGCGGCTGCGTTGTCGCCGACCTGGGTCAGCAGGAACCGGTTGGTCACACTCCGCAAAGCTGGCAGGTCGTGTCGCTCGACAGCCTGGTCGAAGTGGCGCCGGGCCTGCCCGTCATACAGGATGCGGTAGGCTGCCAATCCTTCGACGGGGAGTTCCGACAAGGTTCGCTCTGCCAAGAGGCGGCTAGACTCGTAAAGACCGGGGCCGCGAAGCAACAGGGCCCCTTCGGGTTGCTCGATGATCCGCTGCAATGAATCGATGGCGAACTTCCAGTCCCGGCGCTCGATGGCTTCGGACGCCCGGCGAATCAAGTTGTTGATGGGGGCGGACTCCTCGATGGAGGCGCCGTCGGGTTGGCGCGGACCTCGACCTTGGGCGGCAACCCCGACAGCAAGCACGGCCAACACCAATGCAGTGTGTGTTATGCCGCGTGAATGGATCATGACGCCTCCGAATCGGCCCTGCTTCGCGTTCGCTTATTCTATCGGCCACTTGGCCTGCGGCACAGCGACGGGGCGAGGAACCCCGCACCGCCACGTCCTATCCAGCAGGCCTGATGGATTGGACGCGCGCCGTCAGGCCGAGGCGACGGTGGGCGTAGGGCGATGGACAAGTTTGTACACCGTGGCCTGGGTGGGCGCTGCTTCATCCGCTCCACCCAACTCGAGGGTGTTTTCAAAAATGATGATAAATCACACACCGGCCCAGCCCGCGTCTGGACCCATCGGACCGGTTTCCTATAAACTCCAGCGGTGGCGCGGATAAAGGCTGTGTTGGGAGATCCATGGTGAGTCGGCAAGACGATGGCAATTCCGTATGGCGTATTGGCGCGGTTTCCTTTCTCAACGCCAGGCCACTGGTCTACGGAATGGACGCATCGTCCGGGATCCAGTTGGCCTTCGAGGTGCCGTCCCGTCTGCCGGGTCTGCTCAATCAGGACCGTTTGGACGTGGCCCTCTGTCCCGTGATCGACCTGGCACGTTGCGCCAAGCATTGGACGTTGACCTCGGACGCCTGCGTGGGGTGTGACGGCGAGACGTTGACGGTCCGAGTTTTTTCGCGCGTGCCACCCGAGGAGATCACCCGCCTGCACGTGGATGGGGATTCGCACACCTCGGTCACTCTGGCCATGGTCTTATGGAACGAAATGTACGGGACGTCCCTGTCCATCGTGCCCTACCAGCCGGGCCACGATGACGCCTGTCAGGCCGTCCTGTTGATTGGGGATAAAGTGGTCTCTCGGCCGATGCCCGGTTTCGCCCATCAGATTGACTTGGGCGGGGCCTGGAAGTCGTTGACCGGTCTGCCCTTCGTGTTTGCCGCCTGGGTCAAGAAGTGCAATGTCGATATCGGGTCGTTGGAAGCACTGCTGGGGCAGGCCCGGGACCGTGGTGTGGCTGCGGCCGCCGAGATCGCGGCGGATCAGGGGCCCGGATTGGGTTGGCCGGTCGATCTGGCCCGGCAATACCTGACCGAGTATCTACATTTCACGCTGACGGATCGGCACCGCCGGGGTATGCAGTTGTTCTTCGAGTTGGCCGGCACGTGGGGCGTGGTGCCGTCGGAGGCGGAGATGGCCCGGGCATGAGCGTCATGGCCGACATTCAACCGCCAGGTAGCATTGGCCGCATCAACGAACGCGAGGCGTTCGAGTTGTACCGCGATAGCTCGATTCACGAATTGGGCCGCAGGGCCCATGAAGTGACCCGCCGCCTGCATCCCGAGCCATACCGCACCTACGTCGTGGACCGCAACATCAACTATGCCAACTATTGCACCGCCCGCTGCATTTTTTGCAACTTCAAGGCGGATCCGCCGGGCACCGATACCGGTCGCAAAGAACTGCCCGAAGGATACGTGCTTCCCTTCGAGCAAATCGGTCAGAAAATCGAAGAGCTGCTGGCCATCGGCGGAACGCAGATTCTGATGCAGGGCGGGTTGGTGCCGGCAGAGCTGCTGGGGTTTGATTGGTACCTGGATTTGCTGCGCTTCATCAAGAGCCACTACCCGACTATTCACATCCATGCCTTCAGCCCGCCCGAGATTTTCGCGTTTCATCAGGTTTTCAAGATCCCCCTGCGGGAGGTGTTGCTGCGGTTGAAAGATGCGGGTCTGGATAGCATTCCCGGCGGCGGGGGCGAAATCTTGTCGGACCGGGTGCGCGACAAGATCGGCCAAGGCAAGACGCGAACCCGTGAATACCTGGAGGTTATGCGGCAGGCCCACCGGATCGGCATGCGGACCAGCATCACCATGATGTTCGGGCACATCGAGACCATAGAGGAGCGTATCGAGCACCTGCGGCTGATTCGCGACCTTCAGGATGAAACCGGCGGCTTTACCGCCTACATCTGTTGGACGTTTCAGCCCGAAAACACACCACTGGGGCGTGTGCCCCAGTTTCCAAGCGATTATGAAGGGCTCCCCGACGGTCGTCACCTCAAGCTGGCCGATGCCCAGGAGTATCTGCGGATGTTGGCCGTGTCGCGCGTTTACCTCGACAACATCCCCAACGTGCAGTCGAGCTGGGTCACGCAAGGCCCCAAGATCGGGCAATTGGCCCTTTATTTCGGGGCCAACGACATGGGTTCGGTCATGATGGAAGAAAACGTGGTTTCCGCCGCCGGCACGACGTATGGCCTGGACGAGGCCGAGATTCGTCGGCTTGTCGTTGAAGCAGGGTGGCGCCCCCGGAAGCGGAACTGCTATTACGAGTTGGTCGATTAGGCAGGCCGCGTCCCAATTCTGACACCGGGTTCGTGCGTTCCAGCAAGATTCTTCTTGCGTTGGCCTTGGCGGGCCGACTAAAGTAGTAGTTATCGGGCGGATGGTTGGTTACCAGTGCCTGCAGGGGCAGTGGTGTGGAGGTACCTTGGACCCCCCTCCGAGCGCGGTCTAGTTTTGGTGCGGCGGGCACCGGAATTGGAGGAGGCCGGTCGAGCAGACCGCAAGTCACAGGCGGGTCGCAGGTACTCGGCCGATCATCCTGAGGAGGCGGACACGGAAGCGCAGGAGGCGAGGGGCACGCATTTCTTTAGCCCTTCGGGATCTATGGTCAACCGAGACGGGATCTACTCCCGCGCGCGGGAAGACTTGGTCATTCTCGACGAACAGGCACGCGAGGACGTCTTCCTTTGGGAGCGAGGTCAGCGCCTGGCCGGCTCCGTGGCCTGGATCGCTTCTCTGGCGGATGTTGCACAAGACGCTCTTGACCCCGACGCGCTGTTGGCCGCCGCCCTCTATCATGACAGCGGCTGGGCCATACAATGCCGCGACGGCGAGATTCCTCGCTCAGCCGTCCTGACCTCCCCCACAAGCGACGTGCAGCGCGACTTGGCAGCCGCGCTGGTTCAGAACCGGTTGGCGGATGTGTTGGGAGCGGCTTCGATCAAGCGGGCGGCTGAAACGATTCGCCTGGCCAGCCGGCATGCCACCAAGTTGGTCGAAGCCCAAGTCCTGGCCGACGCGCTCAGTCTGGATGAAATAGGGACGATCAGCGTCTGGCAAATTGTCCGCCGGCACGCCCTGGAGGGTAAGGGCGTGCGAGAGGCCATCATCAACTGGCAGACCCGCAACCAATATGATTACTGGGGAGCACTGATAAGAAACATGCATTTTTCGGCGGTCAAGACATCGGCCCGGCGCCGGTTGTTGGCTGCGGAAAACTACATGGCCGAACTGGCCCGCGAGCATTGCGGGCAGGATCTTTCTTCATCGGGCGTCAGCCAAGAATCCACTTCCAAAGCGTCTTCCTGATTCATCTCAGATTCGTACGGCGATATCCTCATGTGGGCGTGGCGCCGGCCAATCGTTGGTAGCGCGCGTAAAGAGGCCGGGTTGCTGCCTGGATGGCTTGCAACCCGGCCCCAATAGGACTTCTTCGAGGGTGCGCCTCAGTGTGGCGAAATCAGCCGCGAGGCACTCTGCTCTTTTACCTAACGACGTCGACGCAAGCCCAGACCCAGGCCCAAGGCCAAGAGGGCCAGGCTGGCGGGCTCGGGGACGTTTTGGCCACCCGGGGTGCGCGTTCGGTCGAGGTTGGCGGTGTCACTGAAGTCTAGGAACGTGGGGTCCCAGGGGTTGGGGAAGTCGCTGGTGCGGAAAATGCCGGCGGGCAGGAAAGACCCGTCCGGACCGGCCGTGCCCGCACCGTAATAGACGTTGTCGCTGCCGGCTCCGCCGCCGGTGTAACCACCGTCAATCAGGCCGATGCTGTCGAGAATGGTGCCGGGGTTGTCGAAGGGGGCCTCGATGATGCCGTCGTTGTTGGCATCGATGTCATCGCCAACGGTGAGCAAGTTGCCCTGGATCAGCAAAAAGGTCTCACTGCCATTCTCGATGGTGTTGCTCGCCCCGAGAACGAAGTCCACGTTGGCGACGGCCGTATCACCGAGGACAAAGTAACCGTCGGTCGGCATGGTCTCGGCGGACAAGTCCCAAACCCTGTCCACGATGCCCATGCCCGTCGATGAGGAACTGTCGCCCTCAATGACGACCACGCTCAAATCACCAAAGAGCCCCGGATCCCCGATCAACTCAATGAATTCCTGATCGTCGGTGCCCGAATGGCTGGCATAGATTTCGTTGAGCCACGTTGCGGCACTGGCGGGGACAGCCAGCAACATCAAAGCCAATGCGATTCCCAGAATTGTGCGTTGCATCCTTACCTTCCTCCTCAAGAGTCCTGACAAGAGTTACCAATTGACCACCGGGACGCGACCTATGCGCTTCCCGGCACAATTCCCGTAATCTCTCTCTGCTCCCGAGAAAGAAGGGCAGACCGCGACAAGAAATGAGCTGCCTCGATCCTACCTCCTGCCTCTGGTCCCCAGTGTACCAGGGTCATCCGGCAATACCTAGTCAAAAAACAAAGAAATATGCCAATTTTGAACGAAATGTGGAGCGGCTGAATTCCCCCTCAAACTGTTCTGACAGGGGGGGCAAAGAACGATTGTATCGGTTGGATCGATTCTAGGGACGGTGGTCGCGGCCGGCGTTGCTATTACCGGCGGATCAGGGCGGTCCGGACCCAATTGAAGCGATCCTGGATATCGGCGTTGGCCCCTAGCAGGACGCTGAGCTTGATCCGCCGGGCCCCTGAAACGTCGAGCCGAACCGGGCCGAGTAGGGCCCCCGGGGTGATTCCCTGCGTGTCGTATCGCAATTGGCCGTCTACTCGGATTTCCACGTCCACGTTGGCGAAGGGGCCGGTGTCGTCGTCCAGGCCTAGATAGGTGACGAACTCGGCGTAAGTCCCTTTCAGATCGAATGTTATCGAGCTCTGCCCATGGACGCCCAGGCCATGCTCGTATTGCCGCCCAGCCACCTTGATGGGACTGCCCACGACGTTGCGGTCTGCTTCCCAGGTCCAGGGCAGGCCCAGGGCGGGCGTGTGCTCGTAGCTGATCGGCTCCAGGGCTGTGATCCACTGCCATCGACCCCCGATGACGGCCAACCGGGCGATTCGATCACCGGAGATGCGTACCTTGGCTTGATCGAGCACGACGGCCAGGGCAGAAAAGCCGCTCCAGTGAAACTGTGATGCGGTCAAACGTTGCCCATCAGTGGTGTGGATGCGAACTCTAGGCATGGGGCCGATGGATTGACCCAGCGGCATGAGGACGGCTGCGGCCACTCGGTCTGCTCGAATGCGCAGGTCGCCGCCAGGGGTTTCGATGGCGAAATCCTGGCCGTCGATGGCCGTGATCAATCCTTGCACGATGTCCCCGTTGGTCAGCAACAAGGCGTCGTCGGCGCCGGCCCGCCGGTGGAGGAGCTTGGCCACAGCCAGGCGATGCCCGGCGTTTTCAGCGGCTGGCGTGGTCAACACGCGAATGCTATCCAACGGCACCGGCACGGTGCCCAGGAACTGCGTTTGCAATTCAGCGTTTTGATCCGCAAAGCCGATCACCCGGCCGGTGAGTAAGTCGCCGCCCAGCAAGTCAAGGCGAACGCCCTCGGCTGACACTTCAACGGCCGGGTTGTCGGCGACGATCTCCACCACGTCGACGGTGTCAAAAGTTTGCGGCGTCAAGTCGGGGTCGGATTGAATGACCAGCCCGTTCGGCAAAGAGAACTCTACCAGGGTTCCTTTGATTGAATCTGCCGTGGTGGTTCTGACGGTGACGTTGAACTCCGACGCGGAAGCTCCGGCGACCGGTCGGCAGAGCCCCGCCGTCACGGCCAACAGGGCCAACGTAAGGGCCCAGGCGGGTTGTGGTGGGGTCGAAGGGTTCACTTTTGAAAGATCGGCAATAGTCGGTTGGGCATTTGAAGGATGATCAATGCCATGGCTGTCCCATATTCCGTGCCCGCTTGGCCTCGCCAGTATCCCTCCTCGGTTTGCTTGGCCTGGAGTTCGGTCCTGACCGCGGGCCACCAAGTTTGCCAGCGTTCATCGCCAGCCAGGAACATGGCCTGGGCGGCGTAGTAATGGCCGTAGAACATGTGTCCTACGCTCTGCTCGGTGGGGGGCTTGAACCGAGCAATATATTGTAGGCCCCGTTGGAGCTCCGGGCCCCGATAAATCCCCGCGTACTGCATGGTGGCCACCCCGGCGGCGGAGCGGGCGAAGGCCGAGCCGCCGGAGTTGAGCATGTAGCGAAAACCTCCGTCGGGGTTTTGAGACTTTTTTACATATTCAATCGCCCGGTCGATGGTGCTCTTTTCGACGTGCAGCCCGGCATTGCGGGCGGCCCGAAGGGCCATGACCTGGCAGACGGTCACGGATAAATCGGCATCGTTTCGGACGGGCTGATAGCGCCATCCTCCTTCATCGTTTTGGGTGGAGACGATGAGACGGACGGCTTTGCGAAGCGACTCGTGCAGGTCCGGGCGGCTGCTCATGCCGTAGACTTCAGCCAGAAAAAGTGTGGCGAACCCGTGACCATACATCGGGCCGTGGGACGTTTCGGCGGCCAGTAGCCCACTTTCGGAACTGTGATCCAGGATGAAGTTGATGCAGCCATCGACCACGTCGGCGTACCGTCCTCGGCCCGGGACGTTGCCATCGGACATAAAGGCCAGACCCACCAAGCCGGTGATACCCACGTGCCGGCCGTAGTGCGACAGACTGCCGAACGAGCCGTCCTCTTTCTGTTGGCCGGCCAGCCAAACCAGTCCACGTTCGACGACGGCTGTGAGCGCGGGCGTGATTTCGTCGTCCGCAGCCGTGGCCCCTGCCGGCGGTGTGGCCAGTGCTGGACCCGATGCCGAAAGCGCGGAGCCCAACATCACCGCGACATAACGTCGTGAACACAAGGGAACACCGGCTGTCATGGGTTTGGCTCCGAGGGCTCGCCGGCATCTTCGGCCAGGGCCCGGAAATAGCGGTCTATCAGGCCGCGATATTTTTCAAGGACCGACTCGTCGATGCCTTGAAGCACCTCGTCTCGGTCTCGGGCCGGCAGATGCCCCCAGCCACGGCGTGATTCCTTGAATCGTTCGTTCGAAGCGTTACGCGTGTTGGCGGCGGGGCCGGCCTTGGTGTTGCTGTCCGGCGTGCTACTGCCTGATGAGGCACTCTGTTTTTGGCCCTGCTTTTTGGATTGGGGTTTACCGCGGCGCTTATCGCTGGACTGCGAGTCGGACGATTGCGACCGGCTGCGGCGGCGCTGGGCTGCAGCGATGGCGTCATCGAGCGAGGCGATGATCTGCCGCTGGGCGGCTTGGGTCTTGGGTCCGGGGTCGAAATCGCCGGTGAGCCATTGTGCCGATCGCTCCATCAACCGCTGGATTTTTCCCATGACTCCGCCGTCGGATTGGCCTGTCGCCTGGCGGATGAGTTTTTCGGCCAGGTCCTCTTCGTCGTCGGCTGGAGGATCCTGAGGGTCAGGCTGTTGACGGGGCAGAGGAGCAGGCGCCGGGGATGCGGCTGCCTGCGTCCGGGTCAACGGGGCGGCATTCATCCATGTCACCAGGATGATCGAGGCGGTGATTGCTGTCATGGTCTGACGCTCCGCTAACGGGTTTAATGGCTACGCCGTTGGGCTCGCTCGGTGACGGTTCGAGTCAACTCCTGGATTCTGGCCTGGCGTCGGCCAAGTTCCCGCACCTGCCGTAATCGGGCCTCACTGGCATTGGCGGGGTCATATCCCTTAGCTTGTCGGGCGGTCTTGGTGTTCAACT
>JBHHVM010000137.1:0-8147 GCA_046754265.1 Phycisphaerae bacterium | reverse complement strand
ACCCGCCCCGCGCGAACCCACCCGTTGTTGAGGCTTAAGCAGACGTTCGGGATGATACAGTTCCTGGAGGACGGCTGAGCCGCGGGCGCAAAGCCCGCCGCGGTTGATGGGGTGGGACGGGTTTCCACGAATACCGACGGCGCACTCATGCACCACGCGAACCCGCACCCCGCATCCACCGGGACACATAGGGCAAACGGTGTTGACAAAGCGCTCGATCGGCGCCGCATCTTCGGCGCCCACGTAGTCCAGATGCGATTGGCGTTCGTCGGCCAGAAGGTAGGGCCCGGCGCCGCAGACCACACAGGACGCAGCCAAAAAATCGCGGCGGGAAATGTCGGACGAATCGCTCATGGTCATTCCTGAATCGGTGCTAGCGGGCCAACCGCGGCAACCGCTGTTTGTCGGTGCCCAGCAGAAACTTCATTTCCACCGGTTCGATGGTTTCGACGCCGTCTTTCTCGCGCAGCACGTGCGATGCATACTGATACCAAAACACCACTTCCACCTGGCCGTCGGGCACCTCCACGTTTGAGAAGGTCACCTTGATGATCCGATTCTCCTTGGGCTTGAGTCGCGTGTCGTTACGGATCGAACTGGCCTCCAGGAAGACTTCGTGCTCTTGGGTGATGGGCAGCCCGCGGTGGTTCATCAGCACCTTTTCAAACTCGATTACCCGACGCCCCACCTGGCGCCCCCGGTCCGTCAGATTCACTTCCAGCACCGCTTTGTGCATGGGCAGCCCCGTGGGGAACGAGTGCCCGCTGCCCGCGTTGGTCACGCTGACCGCCACGCGCACTTTGTTCTTACCGACGCGCAACGCACTGAGAATCTCCATCTTAATCGCGTTGCGCACCCGGTCTTGATCGTGAGACCCCGAAATATCGTGCAGGTTCACCCCTTCGCGGGCCGGAGTCTTCAGGCCCATGGCCACCACCCGCCCGGGCACCAAAGGCATGTGGCAGTCCTGGCATTGCTTGCCCTCGGCGGCGTAGGGGCTTGCCTTCCACTCGCTATAGGTCTCCAGGATCGGCACTCCGTGCTCGTTACGGTATTCGTGGCAGACGGCGCACAGCTCGGAGCGCAGGTGCAACTTTGAATCCACGATCCTGTGCGCCGGCGACTGAGCGTGCAGGAGAGGCCCGTATTTGGTTCGCCCCACGTCCACGTCGACCTGCGGTGCGGCGCCGTCGAGATTCACGCTGCGAATGCTGTGGCAGAAATCGCAGGTCACGCCCTCGCGCGTGATCGAGTCTTCCGCTTGGTAGTCGCCCGTCTCGCGGACGACGGGGGCGTGGCACTCGAGGCACAGCCGGGCACGCTCCGGGGCGCCGGATTCCTTGGCGGCCTTGTAAGCGGCCTGAAACACTCCGCTGCTAAAGGCCTGCGAATGAATGGAATGCTGCCAGACGGCATGGATGGACTGGTGGCATTCGCCACATACTTCCGCGCTATTGAAGGCGTCCGGATTGATCTTTTCCGCGTCGGGAATGTCTCGTATCTGGGTCATAACGGCCGTCAACACCCACGGCCCCAGAGTCGCAGCCAGATGTGGTGTCATGGCTTTTCATCCTTCGGCAACAGCCGACCTACTCAGACGACGGCTTGGGTCGCAGCGCATTCATTCCAAACGAGCAACAATCCTGGCCTGCACTTCGCGTAGCCACAGGTTTTGGGCGTCTTGAAGACGTTGACCTATGATCGCGGCAAGGTTGGTCATCAGCGTATACCCGGCGCCCGGGCGCCCTTTGAGGCATTCGACCAGCGCCTCGCGGGGCAGCAAGCGCACCTGGCCTCGCTCAACGCAGCGGGCGCTCAGCGTTAACGTGTACGGGCTGACCAGCGCCGACCAAGCCAAGAGATCCCCGGGACCCGCATACTCGACGTTCACCTCTTTGATCGCGCCAAGTATCGGAACAGGGAAAAACAGTGCGACGGATCCCGATTCAACGACCAACACTTCGTGGGCCTCGCCACCGCGTTCGAAGAGGATGTCCCCCTCGTCGTGTTGGACGACTTTACCCAGGGCCCAGATGGCTTCAACGTCTTCCTGTTGGATCCCTACGAACAGCGCGAGTTGATTCAGTGCGTCGACGCTTAACATCGATCGACTCCGCCCCCCGTCATGCGAAGGGACCCCGGAGTTCACTTGCCCTGCAATTGAAGCGCGAACCCGGGCGACAACCGGCCCGGCTTTTGATACTTGCAAGAAGCATTCCAGGATGCCCGGCGTAGCCGCGTCGGACTCAGCGACCCAGCATGTCCCCCTATTCCGACAGTCTGGGACCGGACACTGCCTTTCCGGTTCGATCACGCTCGCATAGCGCATAATGTCGGGCCGGACTCGATGCCAGTTGCTAGACTGCGAGATTTCCCACACCAAGTGTGGCAAATCCCACAGTCTCCGACGGGCATGAAACACCTCCCTGCGACGCTGCCTCGGGCATCATCGGCCCGCGTCGCACTGCGGGGCTAGGGTTGCTCGTCGTCCGTCACCGTCGCGCTGGAAGGGGTTTTGGAATCGCCCTGCTTCCCCGATTGTGGGGGTGAGGCTGGGGCTGGGTCGGCGGGTGGGCGTCGAGCAGGCGAAGCGGCGCCGGCCTGACCCCCGATAGGCCCCCGCCGCCGGTCCGGATCGTGGAAGTACAGGAAGCGGCGCAAACCATCGGAGCCGTGACACAGAATACAGACGCTGGCCGCTCCAAAATCTCGAAGGTAGTTCTTGCGGGCCCGCATTTCGGAAGCGCCGACAGCGTCATCGGCGTCGCCGGCCGGAGCGGGTTCAGCCCGTCCGTGCGTCAGGTGACAGGTCCGGCAGGAAAGGGTCCCGCGCCGGTCTATCTCACCCTGGTCGTTGAAGAGCGGCAAAAAGCCGAGCTGGCCCGGTGCGCTCAGGTTCCACATGGGGACCTGCGGATGCCTGGCGATGGCCGGCGGCGTCACGGGCCCGCCGTTGCGGTGACAGGCCCGACATTGGCGTTCCGCCACGGGGAAGCCCTGCACTTGCTTCCCGGCTGCGACTCGAAACAAAGTGGTCTCGTCATTACCGTGAGGCCGGTGACAAGCCAGGCAGCGGTCCTGCTTCTCCTGGGACGGCTTGGGCCAAACCGACGGGTTGACCATCACATCGTGAGGCCCGCCCTCCAGGGTCTGGTGATCCTCGTGGCAAGTCAGGCACAGATTCTGTGCAGGCGGGTCCTCGATCAACAGCGCGGGATACTCGTCGGCATCGGCGTGCGGGTTGTGACAGGTGGTGCAATCATTTGGATGGTTCAGCTTCTGAATCGCCTTGGCCTGGGCGAACCCCCCGGCTTTATGGCAGGCGGCGCATTTGTCCCGCACGGTGGTCGGTGCGGTGGTCGACGCCCCCCACAAGGGCTTGGCCAGGCCGTGATGCACCGAGTGGCAGATCAGGCAAGGGCCGACATCCTCCACTTTTCCCCCGCGCGGGTTGACCACGTCGGGCCGATCCTCAAAGGTGTGGGGGCCGGCCAAATCTTCTGCCAGGTCATGGCACTCGATGCAAAGATCCTCGATGGGCTGGCGAAGGAAGCTAGGTTCCTCGCTGCCGTGAGGATCGTGGCACACCCGGCACTTGACCTCGGGGTGACTGATGGGCCCCAGGGTCTTGGCCTGGGCGAGCCCTCCGGTCCGGTGGCAATTCAGGCATTGACCGCCGTCGAGGTCCGTGGGTTGGTCGCTCGGAACCGTCGGGTGGGCGCCCAATTGGTGACACGAACCGCACACCCCGGCCGTTGCCGCGGCCAACTCGGACGGGTGGGTTTCGTCGGGAACTCGCCCGCCCAGATCGTGGGCGGTGCCGGCCACCGCGTTTTGCTCGTCGTGACAGCGCAGGCATAGCCGGGCACCGGCGGCATCCTCAGCCAACAGAAACCGTGGGCTCTTGGCGTCGTGCAACTTGTGACACGAAAGGCAGTTGAGCCGATTGTCCGGGCCGAGCATGGTGCCCAGCTTAGCGACGGCGGCCACCTGTTTTACACTGGCCTTGGGGCTGAGTGGATGCTGGCCGTGCTTGCCGTCTCGGAACACGTCGGGGTGGGTTTGCTGGTGGCAATTCAGGCACGATTCGTTGATGCTGTCGCGGTGGACCAACAAGCGGTCCTGTCGCCGCCCGTGGGCGGAATGGCACTCTTGACAGCTCAATGCCTGCCGGTCTGCAACCGGGACGGGCAAGCGCCCGGTCAGGTGAGATTTCGAGCCCGCTTCGCCAGCCTTGTCGGTGTGGCAACTGACGCACAACGCGCCGTCAGTGTTGTCCACGCGCAGCATGAAGACCGCTCCGCTTAGCTTCGTCTCGGGTTGTTTGCCGCCATGGGCTGTGTGACATGTCCGGCAGGCAAGCCGTCCGTCGACCAAGGGAAGGTAGGCTGGGACGGTCATCGACTCAGGCGGTTCGAGGCCGGCTGTGTGGGTGTGCTCCTGCCAGACAGGACGGCGTGAATCAACAACGGACCCATCGTGGCATGAAAGGCACGTCTCGGCGTGGCTGACCAGCGGGTTGTCCCGTGGATCGACCGGCAGGTCCATCAATTCGGTCCCGCGACCTTCGGAAAACGGGAACATCCAGGTGATATGACACACGGTGCATACGCGGGCCTGCATGCCTGGGCCTGTGTCTTGCGGGCGAGCCTTGGCCGTCGCGCCGGTCTGGGGCGGCGAATTGACCTTCAGTTTGCGGACCCGAGCGCGTTGAAGCTCGACGACGTAGAGGTGCCCTTCGGCGTCAAACGCGATTCCGCAAGGTTGTTGGAAGCGAAACGGTTTGCCCTCCGGGTCTCGCAGGACATCGATCGACGCCCCGGCCGCGGTGAAGACCTGAACGACGCCCAGGGCGCTGTCAGCCACCCAGACGTTGCCCCGGTTGTCGCAAGCAATACCCTTGGGCCGGTAGAACTGCCCCAGATCCAATCCCCGAGCCCCCAGGGCTCTCGAAAAAGCTCCTGTCGCGGTCACAACTTGCACGCGGGCATTGATCACGTCGGTGACAAAAAGCTCGTCACCCTTGCCCGCTGCCACCATGTAGGGGTAGTGAAGTTGCCCGAGCGACTCGCCTTTCGTGCCGAAGCGCGTGGGCTGCGTGCTGTCCCCCTCGAAGCGGATGAGGCTGTGATGGTCGTTGTCCACCAGCCAGACCGTCTTCCCGTCGCCGGTTGTGACCACGTCGGTGATGTCCGGCGGCTGTGGGCCTTCGCCCTGAACGGTGATTTCCCGGGCCAGCGTTCCATCGGGTGCCCGGACCAGCACGTGGGCGCTGCCCGTGTCGGCGATCCACAGGTTTCCCCGAGCGTCGATTTTGATGCCCATTGGCCGCGACAGGGCCCGGTCCGCGACGGTGCGAATCTCGCCAATCAGCTTGCCCGTGGGGTCGAACTCGAGGATGCGATCGTTGACGCCGTCGCTGACAAATGCGTGGCCGGCCTGGCTGACCGCGACCGAAGTCGGCAGGCGCATGGGGGGTTCCCCATGGTGCTCGAAGTCGAGCACGACGGTCCCGGTGTAGGGGTGTTGCTCGCGGGCCCAGGCAGACCTGGTCCAGGGCAGGGTGCAGCTCACCGCCAAGATCAGCGGGATGGCAATAGGTCTTCGACAGTTCGCGCAGGTCACTAACGCTCTCCTTGGCTCTCTCCGGCGCTGTGCAGTTCGATGGGCCCCACTCATCACCACCCCCGGGGCCGCTGGGCGGGGCCATTATACGCACCGGCGGCTAACAGTCGCGTTCCAGTTTGAAAAAGGGGCAGGATTCTTTGTTTTGGGTTGGCAGCCTACGGACGGCCGGGGCGGCTTCAGTATCGCCAACTAGTCAAGTCGGCACCAGGCGGAGCCGTTTTCCGCATGCGATCCAGGATCTTGTCGAGGTACATGACGTGGTATCGCAACCGCGAGACGGCGTTGGGCCGATCGTGGTCACCGTTCCAGCAGTGCTCAGCCCGGTCGCCGTAGTCGACCTGGCCGGCGAAGGGCGGGTCGTTCGTGCCCCGCAAAAAATCCTCCATCAGGTACACGGCGTTGTTGAGGTAGTAGTTGTCCATCGTGCCGCAATAAATGTGAATCTTGCCGTGCAGCTTCGGGCCCAGGGTCTTCCAATCCCGCTGGAGGATGAAACGCAGGTCATAGTGCTCGCGCCAGAACTCGGCCACGGTGTGGTCTATCCGGCCGGTCCGCTTGTCCCAGATTCTCTGGGGGTAGCCGTCTGCGCCGACGGGGCTGAAGACCGCCTCCCAGATGTCCCACTGCCCACCGGAGCGCGAGTGCGTGCCCAACACGAGTTCGCGCAGGTTCTCCTGTTCCAGAGTGACACTGACGTGACCCAGCGCGTCCCGCGCCCCGGGGCGTGGAACTCGGCCCCAGGCGCCCTGGCGGTAATAGGCGTTGTCATCCTCGTAAATGTTGACCACGGTATAGGCCCGGAAATCAATGGGGTCGGGGCAGGCGGCGAAGCAGCCGTTGAAATCGTCGGGATAAAATAACTGCGCCGCCAGGGCCTCCCATCCGCCGGTGGACCCGCCGTAGGTAAACCGGGCCCACCCCGCACCGATCGCCCGAAACTTTTTTTCCACGTAAGGGATCAATTCATGCATGATCGCGTCCCCGTAGGGGCCCAGGTTCTGCGAGTTGACGGCGTAGGAATCGTCGTAGTAGGGATTGGCGTGTTGGACCATGATGATAATGACCCGCGGCATGTCGGGCCCGATCCACGTCTTGTAGAATTCGTGGGCTTGCTCCTGAACGATTCGGTTGTAGCCGTGCAGCTTGAACCGCTCGCTGTAGTCGGGCGGCAGGTCGGCATCGGGAGGCGTCTCGCGAAACCCGTCGAACGTGCCGGGAAAGTGCCCGTGGTTGACGATCAAGGGATAGCGGGCTTCGGGGTGCTTATCGAATCCCTCGGGCAGCAGCACGCAGGCCCCCAGGTGCATCGGCCTGCCCCAAAACTCGGTCAATAGTTTGCTCTGTATCTTGACGTGCTTGATGTAGCGGGTGTCTTGCGGCGGCGGGATCGGCGGAATCTCCTGATCCAACACCACGTGAAGGGTCTGGCCGGCGTTGCCGTCGATCCGGAGCCGCCGGGGCTGGCTGTAAAGATTGCCCGGGGCCCGATTCCATTGCTGCCCCTCGCCGCGGTCCATGGGGAGCTTGACCGTGTGACCGTCGCTGCGCTGGAACGTCTCGTAGCGGTGCAGCAGGGCCTGGACCCAATACTCGCCGGGAGGAACGTCGTCCAGGCTGGGCAGCGGAAAGCCCAGCACCGTCTCGTCGAAGATCACCTCCCGGCCTGGCTCCAGGGCCTCGACATCCAAGCCGAAGATCAACTGCCCGTTAAGCCCGCTGGATATCTGAAACCGGGGCTCTTTGCTGGGATCCTTGGAAATCATCAGCAGCATGCGCCCGTCGAGTGGGCCGCCGCTGTGCTGCGTGCCGACCGAGACCGCCACCCGCTGATGACTGTCCGAAGCCGATAATAGAGGCGAAAAGGCCAAGAGTATCAGGGGCGCGGCGCCGAAGATAGGCATGAGGCTCTCCTCCAAAGGCCCGTGGATTGAGGGTGTCAACGTATCCGCAAATGACGGCCGCAGCCAGGGGGCGTAGACTCGGCGCGTCGGAGGCGACGCCGACCCGCTGTCGTCCCAACCGCGTGGCGGCGATGCCCCGCCGGGAGATCGATCACCATGAAAGTCGCCGTGTTCGGAGCCCAACCGTTTGAGCGCCCCATCCTGGAAGCAGCCAACGAACGTCACACTCATGAACTGGCGTTCCTGGATGTTTCCCTCAACCCTCAGACCGTCGCCCTGGCGGACGGCATCCCCGCGGTGTGCGCCTTTGTCAACGACACGCTCGACGAATCCGTTCTGGACTTTCTGGCTGCGCACGGCACGCGGCTGGTGGCGCTTCGATGCGCCGGGTTCAACAACGTCGATCTGGTCGCGGCTCAGCGGTTGGACATGACGGTGCTGCGCGTGCCCGCCTATTCACCTTATGCCGTGGCTGAGCATGCCGTCGCCTTGATCCTGGCACTGAACCGAAAACTTCACCGGGCCTTCGCCCGGGTCCGCGAGCAGAATTTTTCCCTGAACGGGTTGCTGGGGTTCGATCTTCACGGTCGAACCGTGGGCATCGTCGGGACCGGCAGG
>JBHHVM010000136.1:0-8190 GCA_046754265.1 Phycisphaerae bacterium | reverse complement strand
CCCTCATACCTGAACTCATGGCCCGCCTGACGGCCCTGAGCCCACCCTAGCCACATCGCTGGTGCAAGAATCCTGCACGCTGGTGCGAGAATCCTTTCTCGCACCCGGCCCGCCTTTACTGGTGCGAGAATCCTTTCTCGCACCGGGCCGGCGGGAGTCCATTCCCGCCCTGCGCCGAAGATTTTTTATGAGCACGCTCATTTTTCATTGACCTGGCGAGATTATGATGTACACTTAATGTGAACATGCTCATATTAGGGCGATGCGATGCGAGTGACCGCCGAAACCAGAGCCAAGACCAGGGACAAGATCCTCGAGGCAGCCTGTCGCCTCATTGCCAGCCAGGGCTTCGACGGAACTACCACGCGGGACATCGCCACCGAAGCCGGCATCGCCACCGGCACGCTCTTTAATTACTACCCCAGCAAAGAAGCGCTGGGCATGTCGCTCCTATCGGCCGCCCTGGAGCGGGCCGACGCCGGTTTCCGCGCGAGCCGTCGCGGAGATGAATCGCTCGAGGAGCTGCTTTTCGCCCACATCATTGCCGGACTGCGTAGCCTGGCCCCCTATCGGCAGACGGTCGGTCCCATCGTCGAGAGCGGTCTAAGCCCCTTCACCGCCGACAGCGCGAGCATCGGGCAGCGCTTGCGAGCTGAACATCTGGAGACCGTGGCCAATCTCATCGCGGAGCATGATGCCATGCCCGCCCCGTCGTTCGTGGCCATGCATCTGTACTGGACGCTTTACCTGGGCGTGCTGGCCTTTTGGTCCGGCGATCCCTCACCCAACCAGGAAGACACGCTGGTCGTCCTGGATCAGTCCTTGCGACTATTCGTGTCATCCTTACTGACCGACACACAAATGAAGGAGGTGTCCCGTGGCACCTGATCTTGCAGAACTGGTCGCAGCCCTGCCGGCAGACGCTGAGGAACCGTCCTCCTATCCGCAGATGGCCTTGCAGGATCTGCTCGGAAAACTGTCACGCAAATCCGTTCCCGTCGGGCGGTTGGCCAGGCTGTGGGCGCTGGGCAGCGTGCATGCCAAGATCGCAGCCGGGTATCTGGCCTATTGGATTCGCACCAGCTACGCCCCTCGAAACGAAAAAGAGCGCCGGCTCAACGAGACGCACCTCCGGGCGGCTTTCAAGTTGTTGGGCGGCATGAGCTATATGCGGGGTATGATCATGAAGGTGGGCCAGGCCCTGGCCTACTATCCCAAGCTGGTGCCCGATCAATTCGTGGAAATGCTCGATCGGCTACACTTCGAAGCCCCGCCCATGCACTATTCGCTTCTGCGTGAGCACGTCCGCAACGAACTGGGCGCAGACCCAGCCGATATCTTCGACGACTTCCAAACCGAGGCGCTGGCGGCCGCCTCGCTGGGCCAGGTCCACCGGGCCCGGCTCAAGTCGGGCGCCCCGGTGGTCGTCAAAATCCAGTATCCCGGCATGGCCAGGACCATCCAGGCTGATTTTAAGAACATGATGGCCCTGCTGGCCCCCATGCGTTTGAGCAAGGATTGGGACAACATCCGCCAGCAGTGGGATGACATTCGCCAGATGCTCGAGTGGGAAACCGACTACCGGCGCGAAGCCGCCATGCTGCAGAAAGCACGGGCCGTCTTCACCAACGCCGACCAGATTGTGGTGCCCCGCCCTTACGACCAATACACCACCAAGCACGTGCTGACCATGGACTACATCGAAGGCGTCCACATCGGCGACTATCTGGCCACCAATCCCTCCCAGGCCCAGCGCGACCGCTACGGCACGCTGATCATGCGTTCAGCCTTTCGCACTTTCCATTCTGCCAGGCTTTGGTACGCCGACTCTAACCCCGGCAACTATCTCTTCATGAAAGACGGCCGATTGGGCGGCATCGACTTCGGGTGTTGCCGCGAACTCTCCGCCGAGGAGTGGGATTACGAACAAGAGTGTGAACGGGCCCTCATCGAGGGCGGCGACGCCCTGCGGCGGGTCATGATGCGGGCCATCGACATGGATCCAAACGAGACGCTCGACGAAGACTACATGACCTTCCTCAAGGAGTATTCCGATTGGACGTCCGGCTACATCAAGCACGAAGGGCCGTTCGATTTTGGCGACCGGGCCTTTATGGAGCGGGGCATCGAATTGATGGGCCAAATCGGCCGCAAACGTTACTTCCGCTCCTTACCGGTCAACACCTGGATAAACCGCCAATTGCTAGGCCTGCGGGCCCTGGCCTATCGACTCGGGGCACGCGTCGACATGAAACGCCTCAACAAGGAAGAGTCCCTCGCCGCAAAACAACGTTTGGGCTGAGAGGGCCGCTCGCCAGAGGCCCGGTAACTTGAGACCCTAAACGACAATCAGCCATTGGCACACCCCCCAGCGTCCGCCCTATAATCTGTTGACCCAAATAATGGAGGTCAGCGCATGATCGGCATCATCGGCGGAACGGGCCTGGGGGAGGCGTTCGCCTCGGCTGAGGGCGGCAAGCCCATCGAGGTGGATACGCCCTATGGGCCACCCAGTGCCGTGCCCTTGCACTTCGACTGGCAGGGCTGCGACGTCGTCTTCTTGAATCGCCACGGCGAGGGGCACCGTTTCAGCCCCTCCACTGTTCCCTACCGGGCCAACATTTTTGCCCTCAAAACCATCGGGGTGACCACCGTCATCGCCAGCGGGGCCGTCGGCAGCCTGCGCGAGGAGATCGCCCCGGGCGATCTGGTGGTGTGCGATCAGGTCATCGACAAGACCTTCCGGCGGGCGGGGACGTTCTTTCACGACGAAATCGCCGTCCACCTGGAATTGGCTGAACCCTTCTGCCCCGTGCTGCGGCAGCGCATCCTAGCCCAGGCCGAGACGGTCAAAGCCAAGGTGCATGACGGCGGCACATACGTCTGCATGGAGGGGCCGCAGTTTTCCACCCGGGCTGAGTCCAACATGCACCGTCAATGGGGCGGTGACCTGATCGGCATGACCACCATGCCCGAAGCCAAGTTGGCCCGCGAAGCGGAGATGTCTTTCGCCCTGGTCGCCCTGGCGACGGACTATGATTGCTGGAAACCGCACGCCAGCCAGAACAAACAGGCTTTGCTGGCCGAGATCATGGGCAATCTGAAGATCGCCACCGACAACGCCATCGAATTGATCCAGGCCACGGTGGGATCGCTCGCGGCGGACCCCATCACCGACTGTGCAGCCTTTAGCGCCCTGGAATTGGCCATCTGGTCCGACAAGAGCCGGGTTCCCAAGCGCGTGGTGGACCGGCTCAAGCCGCTACTGGGGCGGTATTTTTCCGATAAAGGGTGAGGCAACAAGGCAACGAGGCACGTCGACGGCGAGGCATTGGCGTGTGAGAAGGATAAAACCCCTGGTGCGAGAATCCTTTCTCGCACCTCGCTGAACGGTCCTGGTCATGATCGCCCGACACACCACACGCTTGCGAGCCTTGGCTGGCGCGGTGCTTTGCGCCGGCGCGGCCATGTTGTGCCCGCCGTCGAGCCGGGCGATCGATCCGCCCGCCGCCGACCCAGCGAGGCCGCCCCTCGATGGGCCTGATCCCGACGTTTACATTCACGACAGTTTTGAAGCGGAAGAACTCATTGCCAAGGCCCAGCGCCAGGCCCGGGCTGGGCAGTGGTCCTCAGCCTGCCGGAACTTGTTGCAGGTCATTCACCGCCACGGGGACATGCTCACCCGTGTGGCCGACGGACCTTACACGGCTGTGTGCCGTCGGGTCAACCAATTGGTGTCCGACTGGCCCGCCGAGGGATTGGTGGAGTTTCGCCGCCAGGCTGACCTGCCCGCCGGCACCGCCCTGCAACAAGCCCGCAGTCAACGCAGCATCGAGGCCCTGCTCTGGGTGGCCCAGCGCTACTTCGCCACCTCCGCGGGACTTGAAGCCCTGGACACAGTCGGCCAACTGGCCATCGAAGCGGGTGACTTCGGGTTGGCACAACAGGTTTACGACCGACTCTTATCTGAGCACCCTGACCGCCAAGTGGAACAGGCTCGACTGGTCGGCCGTTTGGCCATCGTGTACGCCCTCGAGTCTCGGCCCGACGCCGCCGGTCGACAAGTCGAACGGGCCGGCCCGGATGCCAAGGTCCAGTGGATGGGCCAGCCGCAGGCGCTGGCGGGCTTGGTCCAAACGCTGCTGGATCAAGTCCATCCCGCCGAACGCCCGCCAGCCCCGTTTGCTTGGCCCACCTTCGCCGGCAACGACCGCCGTCACCGTGACGTGGAACTGACCTTGGACCGCCTGGCCGTGCTTTGGCAGGTGCCCGGCATCGGCGAAGCTGCGGCTGTCCCCGAACCCGACCGGTCCAGCAACTTTCGCCGTGCCCTGCGCCGGGGCAGGTTTCTTTCCACGTTCCCCGCCGTGGCGGATAAGACGCTCTTTTTGCAGGACGGGCGCGATCTGCGGGCGATTCAACTGGGCAATGGGCGCACGTTATGGCGCTCCAGCGGCCAAGACCCCGAAAACGGTCGCACGGTATCATCCGATACCGACGTGCCCCGCTGGCACGCCCTGGCCGTCGATCGCGGACGGGTCTACGCCTGCGTCGGCAGCGAGTTCGTGCCCTTCTACGGCTACGACGCCCCAGCCAACACGTCGGCCCTGCTCTGCCTCGACGCCGCCACAGGCCAAAAACTCTGGCGGGCCGACAACCGCTCTTTGGGACCTGACTTCGACGAAATGAGCTTCGAGTCCATCCCCATCATCGTGGGCACCAAGGTGTACGCCATCGCCCGCCGCAAACGGGCCTTTGGATTCGAAGATTGCTTTTTGTACTGCCTCAACGCCGAAACCGGCCAGATCCAATACCGCACCCACCTGGGCAGCGCTTCGACCGGCGGGTTCGGTTACCGCCGACCCACGCTGACCATCCCCGCCCTGGCGGACCACACCGTCTATGTGGTGTCAAACCTTGGCACCATCGCCGCCGTGGACCGATTCACCGGGTTGATCGCCTGGCTGCGCCTCTACCCGCGCATCAGCGAAGCCCAATGGCGGCGCGAAGGTCGCGGCGATTCCCGCGAGTTGAATCCCTGGCAGTACAATCCGGTCATCGTTTCGGGCGACCGGCTCATCGTGCTGCCCACCGACGCCGATGCCCTGATGGTGCTGGACCGTGGCACTGGGGCGTTGCTACAGGACATTCCAATCCAAGAATTGCATGCGGTCCAGTCGATCCTGGGCCTGGAGGGCGACCGCATCTACGCCGTGGGTGATGAAGCTTTCTGTTATGACCTGGCGGCGGGCTCCTATGTGTGGCAGTCCCCGTTGCCGGGCGACGGCGAGGTTTTCGGTCGAGGGCTGCTGACCACCGACCGTCTGCTGGTCCCCACCCGGTCGGCACTGGGCGCGTTCGATCGGTGGAACGGCTCGGTGACCCGCTATCCCTGGATGCCGGATCAACAAGGCGGCAACCTGTTGTCAGCCCCGGGCCTGTTGCTGGTGACCGACAGCACCACGTTGACCGCCTACGCCCGCAAGCAGGACGTGTTGGCCAGGCTGCACCGCAAGATGGACGCTGCGCCCGACGATCCCGAACCCGCCCTGGACTTGGCTGAGGTCCTCTTTCGCACCGGTGACGTGGCTGAGTCGATCGCCGCCCTGGACCAGGCCATCGCTCGGGCCGGCGGTTTCGCCCGCTCCATCGCCGCCCCCACCAAAACCCGGCTCTTCGAGGACTGCCTGCATTTTGCCGACCGGCTTGGCAAACGGGACGAACCCGATCTGGCCACCATCATCGGGCTATACGAACGGGCTTCGCAGTGCCCGCCCGACACGCGAGCCCATCTGACCTATCGCATCCGCTGGGCTGATTTATATCGCCAGGCCGGCCGGTTCGCCGACGCCGTTGCCTTGTACCAGCAGATCATCGCCGACCGCTCGCTAGCCCAGGCCGATTCCATCGCCGACGCCGATCCCAAGCCGGTCGCTGCCGGTCGTTGGGCGGAATCGGCCATCGCCGAGTTGATCGGCGATCACGGGCGTCAGGTCTACGCTCGATTCGATACCCAAGCCGACCAGTGGCTTCAAGCTGGACAGGCGGGCCGAGACCTGGATCGCCTGGCCCAGGTCGCCGAGCGTTTTCCAAACGCCCTGGCGGCTCCTAAGGCGTTGCTGGCCCGGGCAACGCTTTTGCACGAGAACGGGAAACCGCTGCAGGCGGCCGGGACCTTCTACAACGCCCTGGCCAGGTATCGCAGCCTGCTCGACCCGCCGGCGGTCATGAAGGACATTGCCGACTGCTACCGGGATGGGGGCCAACCCGAAAACGCCTGGCGCTGGCTGACCAAAGCCGCCCGTCAATACCCCACCGCCACCGTCCGGGAGGGTGACCGAAACATTTCCCTGTTGGAATACCGCGACCGGCTGGGCGACCTGAGCGAACGGCTCGCCCCGGCCCGGCCAACCCTGGACCCACCCCTGGCCGACGCCGATCCACACCGTTTCGACCAACAGTGCCACTTGCTTGACCCCATGTTCGCCGACCAGCCGGGCACCGATTGGGGCCTGGCCCTGGTCCATAGCGACGGCCACCTGCACGCCTTGAACCCTCGAAACAATAAACCCGTCTGGCCCAACCCAGCTCCATGCCCCCACCTGCCCCGGCTGCTGCTGGCCGGACGGGACCATCTGATCTTGGCCGACCGCTACCGCGTTTTTGCGATCCGAGCAGCCGACGGGTCGCAGCGCTGGCAGGTAGGCCAACGCCCCGCCGGCGTGGACGAACCCGAAGCCGACCCCGAAGACTTCCCCGGTCTGACCGGGTTCGCATTACACGGTGACACGATGGTGGCACTTCGTTCCGACGGGCAGGCCACAGCCATCGACGTCTCGACCGGCCAGGTCCGCTGGCAGCGAAGTCTCGACCATCACGCCATCGGCCCGATGGCCATTGACGGGCAATGGCTGGCCTATCCCGCCATGTTCAACGGCCAGGCCATCTGCGCCTTGTATGCCACACGCGACGGCAGCCCAGCCGGGATCATCGAGACCGACGGCGATCGGCACATCGCCAAACCCCTGCTGACGCTGGAAGGCAACGTCATTCTCGTGGGTTCCGAAACCGTCGACTGCTACGAGCCCGGCTCGGGGCGCCGGCTGTGGAGCGTCCACCCCGAGGAGGGGGTCCTGCCCGGCAGCATCGTTCTGGACGTCGATGGGCTGTACCTGGCCGACGATCGACTGGCCATCCAAAAGCTCAGCCTGACCGATGGCCGAACCCTTTGGCGGACGCCGAGCCCGGTCCGTGGAAGATGGCGCGGCACCGAGGGCATTTCGGTGGTCCTGCACCAGGGCCAACTGGTCGTAGCCACCGAACGGCGCCTCTTCGCCCTGTCCACCCGGGAGGGCCGGGTGCTGTGGGAAGGCACCGTGCCGGAAGGAACTCACTTTTCCACCCGGCTTATCACCCAAAACTTCCTGCTGGCCGTCGACACGCCGCCCGAACATTTTGACGAGCCCTTCAGCGTCTACTTCTACGACCTGCGGAACGCCAGCGGCTTGATACCCTCCAAAGGCGGCGTCCATACGCTGGGCCGATTCGAAGAGGTCCAAGAGGTCACCGTCCGAAACGGAGCCCTGTTGCTACAAACCCCGCACGCCGTCTACGCCTGGCCAGCCAACCCCGGAAGCTGACCCGCCTGGTTTTTTTGACCTTTTCCATCTGCGTAATCTGCGGATCGGTATTCTTTTTGTCCGCAGATTTCGCAGATTGACGCAGATTTCGTCGTGAAGGGCTGACCGGTTCTCAGCCCGCGAGGCGTCTACGGTAGAACTGTCGCCAACAAACCCAGTGCCAACCCCGGAGACCTCCACCATGCATCGACCCCGTCCGTCCGTCGTCTTGCCGCCGCCATCATGAGCCTGACCCTTAGGGGTAGCATTGGCAACACGCTTATCAGAACAGCCTGCGTCGCGGCACGCTGGTCCGATCACTTCGATTGAATGTTCTTTCGCACGATCACGGGCGGGCGCACCCGGCGCTCCGCCAAATTGTTCTCGAACCGAACGTGGCCGTGATCAAGGAACGTGAAGAGGTGCTCCGCACGCGACACCGGCTGCAACAAGAATGAGCCCCCTTCCAGGTGGAAGGGAGCTCATTCGCGGTATCGCCCAGGCTGCGGGGAAGCCTGAACCGGTGAGCCTAGGGGCAAACCGGGACCGTCCTGCTGAAGAAGTACCGGAC
>JBHHVM010000135.1:0-8300 GCA_046754265.1 Phycisphaerae bacterium | reverse complement strand
AGGACCGCAAGTCCTCCGCCCAGTGTCGTCGGATCGACAGCTCTGGCAGGCGGATTGGCCGCACAATCGATGGTGGCCACACCCGGGCCCCGGTTGCAGACGATGACCGACTTGCCGTCGAAGTTCAGGTCGCGGTTGCCGGGTCCGGTATAGACTTCGTTGACGTCGGCGATCACGACCACCGTGTCTCCGTTGGTGGCCAGGTCGATGCCGCACTGAATCATGGGGAAGGGATTGACTGGTGATCCATCAATAGGTGGACCGCAGGTTGGCGTACAACTATTGCACACTAAGATCGGAGCAGCTACTGGGTTGGAGCCGTAGATCTCATACTCCTCGAGATTGGTCAATTTGTCGCCGTCGGTGTCAGCTCCAGGCACGGTTGCGGTGGGGTAGCGCAACTCGAACCAATCCGGCAGGCCGTTGCCGTCTGTGTCCACGAACTCATCGGCGCCCATGTCAACCACGGCGGCTGGTCCATCGCAGGGAGCTAGTGGGGGGTCGCAGATGCGTTTGTCGCCGTCGATGTCGATCGGAGTCGGCTCGGTCAACACGCCGTTCTCATTCAAATCCCCGAGGTCGGTTAGGATGGCATTGTTGTCGCCAGCGTTGATGCAGGGCGACCCTTGGCTCAAGTGTCCGTGGGGCGTGAGCAGTGGGTTCTGGTTCAGGTTCGTGGGGTCTGGCGCGCCTTGCGGCCAGCCTCCCTGCACGCAACTGTTCTTGACATCGACGTTAAAGAAAGGGCTGAAGAACGGCGTGGATTTGCCGGTGGCGGCATTGTCCCAGAAAATGCTGTTTCGAACGATGATCGTCAGATCGCGTAGTGACGTATCAATTACGGCAGCACCCCACACAGCCGGGAAGTCGGTACTGTGGTTGAGCGTGACTGTGCAGTTGATCAGGTTGACGATTCCGTTGGGGATGGCCAGGACTGCCCCGGCGGATCTGGCCTTGTTGTTCATGAGTATGCAGTTTACGAGTGTAAGCGTCGGTCGAATGGCGCCGCCGGCGAAGAACACGGCACCACCGCTAACCTGCGACTCGTTCCGCTTGAATTGGCAGTTGGCCACCAATGGGTCTCCGACACCGCCGGCGCGAAGTCCACCACCATATTGGCGAGCGAAGTTGCGTTGGATTCGGCAGTGCTTGATGACCGGGCTGGCCGAGGAGATGAAAACTCCGCCCCCTTCTGAATTGGGCAAGGCGGCGGCGTTCGCGTTGCCGCCGGTGATGGTGAAGCCATCCAGCACGGCCGATTCATCGACGCCCGTGGCGGTTACGACGTGGTAGCTGTTGTCGGCGTAACTGGGTCCGTCCGGAAACTCCGACCGGATGTCCGGAACCGAAAGATCCCCGCTGAGGATCGTTTTGTTGGCTGCCGGGTTGCGCTGGCTGCGCAGGGTTTCTCCTCCCGGAATGACGGTCGAATCAGCCCCGGCAAAGCCGCCGTAGATGCCGACGCAGCTTTGCAGGAGGAAGGTAGCGGATCGGGCATTGGGACCGGTCTGGAATGAGGGCTTATAGGTGCCGTTTGCGACCCAGATTTCCGAACCCGGTCCCACCACGTCCAGGGCGGATTGCAGGTCATTATAGGCCTGGCTCCATTGCGTGCCGTTACCGCCGGGCGGCGCGTTTTGATCGACGTAGATCACCGGCGGCGCTTCGCACTCGTCTGGAATGCCGTTGGCATTGCAGTCTTTGGAGGTTCCATTGGCGATGTCGCAATCGTCGGGAATGCTATTGATGTTGCAGTCCGGCTCGCACTCATCGGGTATGCCGTTGGCGTTGCAATCGGTGGCTGAGCCGCCGAGCAACTCGAAGGCCAACTCCGGCGCGAACGGACCGCCCCAGAACGCACCCGGGGCAAACGTGGAGGCTGCGTGACCGAACAGGCCGGCGGCGGGATCCAGAGTCCCGCTTTCCCAGAAGAAGCGGTCAAAAATGGGGCTGGTGTCGTTGTAGATCTCCACCCAATAGGCACCCGGCGCAAGGGCCACGGGCGTCGAGAGGCTCATGACCAAAACCCATTCGTCCAGGCCCGGCTCGAGCGCCGTCCCGGTCAGATTTCGCGTGGTGGGCACCCCGAATTCACTCGCGATCACCGGGCCTGGCGACCCGCCGGCGTCCTGGTGGAAGATCACCGTCATGTTGTCCACGAAACCGCCGGGATTGTTCAGGCCGACGTACCCGCCCCAGATCTTAACGGTGTCAAGGGTCGCAGGGCCGGCCAGTACAAAATTCTCCGCCAGGACCTGGGGCCCTACGCACAGGCAGGCTGCGTCGGTAAACCGTTGGAGGCCGTCGTAGGCGGCAGGCTGGCGAACGAACGAAACGGCAGCCAGCTCGCAGACGTCGGGGATGCCATTGGTGTTGCAGTCCGTCTCGCAGGCATCTCCGATGCCGTTGGCATCACAGTCGGCCTGGGCGGGATTGAAGACGCCCGGGCAGTTATCGCACGCGTCGCCGAGACCATCACCGTCGCTGTCAATTTGGCTGGGGTTGGGAACGTTCGGACAGTTGTCGCCGCAGATTTCGTCGATGCCGTCCGAATCCACATCGCCCAGGCATGGAGCGCCGTCGCCGACGAAGAAGCCGCCGAGCGCCATACAAATGATCTGCTGGTCCTCGAAGCACGGGCCCACGAAACAACAGGCGCCCAGCACGCACTCGTCGGGAATCCCATCGAAGTTCAAGTCCGGGCTGGTCCCCGACGCAATGTCGCATTCATCGGGCACACCGTTGGTGTTGCAATCAGGGCTGGTCATGTTGACGACGTCGCATATGTCCGGGACGCCGCTGGTATTGCAGTCGGTGGACGTGGCCGTTACGGCTGAGAAGTTATCCACCAGGTGCTCATCGGTAAGCGAGCCGGTGCGGGCCCCGATACCAAACAGCGTGACGAATGGGCGGTACCCGGTCAGGGAAACCTGGTTGAAGGCGATCTCGGCGGCTCCGCCGCTTGGCGTGAGGGTCACGGTCAACAGGCTGCCGGACAGTTGAACGTTTACATGGAACCATTGGTTGTTATTGAGGTCGAAACTGGGCGTATAGATGGCGATCTGGGTGCTGTTGACCCTCAGGTTCACGTGGTTGTTGTTGGGCTCGCCGCCGTTTTGGAAGGTATCGAAGGTCACTACGACGGACTCACCCGCCGTGGGGCCCTCTTCGCCGAACAAGGCTGAAGGTTCGAACCTCGTCGTGCTTAGCAGGGCGAAGCCCAGACCATCGGCGCCGGTTCCGCCGCCGATTTTTGCATCGAAATCCGCGGTCAATTGGGTTGGTGGCCCTACGGATTGGAGAAAGACGGCACTGCCTTTTTGGGAAACCGCTGCTGGAGTCAGACGCAGGGCCCCGCCGATCACCTGTGCGTTACCGTTTAGTTGGAAAGCGGATCCGGCGCCGGAAAAGTCGGTGGCCGTCACTCCTCCGGCCTCGCATTCGTCGGGAACGGTGTTCGATTGACAATCGAGGCTGGTGGTCAAGATGTCTACCGAGTCGTCGACGCCGTTGGCATTGCAGTCGGCCGGGCATGCGGTACATATTCCGAAAGCCAGAGCGGCGCACGAGGCACTCCAGGAGAAATTACAGCAGGACGGGTCCAGGGCACAGATGGCCGCGCAGCAGGCTGGGCTGTTGCAGCCGCGTAAGGCGTGGGCGATACAGCAATCTCCGGTGCCTGGTGTGCCCGAGCATTGGCCGCCCGAGCAGGTATCGCTAAAGGTGCAAGCGTCGCCGTCATTGCAGCCGTTGGTGTTAAAGAAGTTGAAGCACTTGCCGCTGGTGCAGGAGTCGTCCGTGCAGGCGTTGTTGTCGTTGCAGTCGATGGGAACCCCCGAACAGACTCCGCCCGCGCATACATCTCCGGTTGTACAGGGGTCCAGGTCGTCGCAAGGGCTGGAATTGTTGATGTTCTGGCATACGCCGCCAGAGCAGGAGTCGGTCGTACAGGGGTTATTGTCATTGCAGTTGAGCGGAACGTTGACACAGTTCCCCGTGCCGTCACATCCGTCTATTGTGCATGGGTTGCCGTCGTCGCAGACCGTGTTCGGATCGCAGGTGCCGGCGCACAGGCAGGCTGCTTCCTCCCTGCATTTTTGATCCCATTGGGTGTTACAGCAGAACGGGTCCACACTACATACCAATCCACAACATTGGGCATCGTCGCAACCGGGCGTCGCATGGACTTGGCAACAACTGCCGATGCAACTGGGCGAACGCACGGCTCCGCAGGGCAGCGTATTTGGACAGACGCTTGGACAGAGAATGGCCATCTCAGCGGCGCATTGGTCGTCCCAGAAGTTGCCCGGTTGGCAGCACCAGGGGTCGCAGGCGCAGACGTTCTGGCAGCACCCTGTGAAATCGAAACAGCCCAGGCCTTGTTGGGGGGTATTACCTATGCAGCAATCCGCGAACTCGTTGGAGCATTGGGCAGTCGCCCGTTGATTCGAGGTGGCTAACAGTATTCCTGCCCCCAAAAGGAGGGGCAAGAAGACTCTGCAACTGCTGGAACGCCGGTCGCGCACGGCAGCGGCCCAGCGCCTGTGGGCCTGGACAGCCTGTGAAGCTCGACCCTGCTGACGCCGTGGAATCAGACGGTCTATGGCGTCTCGTCCAGGTCTTGGTGGCGGCGCGGATTGGCCGCCGCAGGGCCGTTCATTTGGTATTATTGTGCGCATCGTTCCTCTCCGGGGCTGGCCAATCATCACTCGTATGGTCTTTGGCATTCGACGACCTTATCTTGAAGATCCTTAAAGGGGATCGACACGTAATCGTCCGTGACGTGCAGCCCTCGGCGTATATGAACGAAGGCTGCATGTCCGTCCATAAAGGCCATGTTGTGTCGCTGTGGTACGTGATGCCATTCAATGACGTAAGTGGGTATGAAACGCAGCTCCAGAGCCCAGCCGGCATCGCCGATAAGAAGAAGCTTGCTTTCGTTGGCTATATGCGATCTCTTGATACCCGGCAGGCGCTTGTTCGCTTCCAGCATGATGCTCAGGCAGGGATCCAGTGGGTGATTCCGGAAGTGAACGGGCCCGATCAGCATGGGGTTGGTCTCGTAGCTCGCCCCGAACGATACAAAGTGGGATGGCTTGCCCTCTACACTTCCGTTGTCCGAAGGGCAGCGAAAAACTTCCGCACCTGTGTGGGCCCTGAGGGGCTCACCGAAGTAGGGATTGAGGGGCTTGTCGGTTTGATACCTATTCGTCGCTCCTTGCCTGCCGCCGTAGTTGATCTGGGCATTGGGCCATTGATAGAACGCGTCGTTGTGGTCCTGCAAATAGGCGTGCCAGGCTATGGCAATCTGTCTAAGGTTGGACTGGCAGACGGCCCGCCGGGCCTGCCAGCGGGCGCGTCGAAGGCTGGGCAGCAGGATGGCCATCAGCAGGGCAATGATGGAAATAGTCACCAGCAACTCGACGAGGGTGAAGGCTCGGCGCCCGGCAGCCAGGTTACGTTTTGCAAAACCCATCCCGTTGGTGCGGACGTCGCCCATTGTCGATCCTCGGATCATGGCTTGCCAGGCGGGGTTATGCCCGCTGTACGTTGTGATCGCAGATGACGCAATCGAGCCTTGGCAGATGCCGCCAGCCAGTCATCGCCGTTTTGCTGAATACACCGCTCAAAGGAAGCGATGGCCTGGTTCGGTCTGCCAGCCCGGGCATGGCGCACGCCGTCCACGAAGTAGGCCATGACGTGCTGGCCGGCCGGCAGGTCGCTCAGGAGCTTTTTCGAGGCGTATTCTTCATTCAGCAGATACTCCATGGCTGTGTACTCTGGAGATGATTCGGGCAACTGGTCCTGAATCTGACACGCTTCCTGCCTGCGCCCAGCGTTTAGAGCTTCGATAAACCAGCCCAGTACTTGCCGCCTCAGGACCTGCGACGCCCCCGCGCCTGCCCGATCCAGGTCCGCCAGCAGACCGGCGGACGTTCGATCGCTTTCCTTTCGGAGCCCTTGCTCGCGTTTGGACTGCAAATAAAAGTCCAGGCTTATGGCCGTGAAGGCGGCGACCGTCACCACCAGGGCGGCGATGATTGTAGCGGCGAGCCGGTGACGGACCGCCAACTTGCGAAGCACATAGAGCGAACTGGCGGACCGGGCGCTGATGGGTCTGCGGTCCAGCCAGGCGGCGAAATCCTGCCGCATCTGCTCGGCGGATTGATATCGGCGATCCGGGTCCTTCTCGATCGCTTTGAGAATGATGGTCTCGAGGTCCGAGTCGATCGAGCGATTGATTTTTCCGGGCCTGAGCGGCTCGCTCGCCCGAATGTGCTCCAGAGCGTCGAATAGGCCGCACTTCGTATCATAGGGCACTTGGCCGGTCAACAGCTCGTATAGAATGATGCCCAAGGAATAGACGTCGGTGCGAATGTCCACTGCATTGGGGTCGCCGGTGGTCTGCTCGGGTGACATGTAGCGCACCGTGCCCATCACCCGGCCCGTCACGGTGACGGCGGGCTCGGCGGACTGTTCGGGGCTGTCAGACAGTATCTTGGCCAGACCAAAATCCAGGACGAAGGGGGTGGCGTCGGGCAAGACGAGGATATTGTTCGGTTTGAGGTCGCGGTGCATGACTCCGCGACGATGGGCAAAACTGACCGCGTCGCAGATGCGGATAAACATGGAGATTACGTCGCGCGGAGACCTGCCGGCAGACCGGACGTATTGATCCAGCGGCAGGCCGTCGATGAGATCCATGGCGAAAAAGTATCTGTCGGCGGCTACTCCACTGTCATGGATCACGACGATATTCGGGTGACGCAGCCCGGCAATGATCTCGACTTCTCGTTGAAAGCGCGAACGGTTGGCCGGGCTGGCGAAGGGCCCGTCCAGCAGCACCTTCAAGGCGACGGTCCGCTTGGTGGAATGTTGAACCGCCCGGTAGACGACGCCCTGCCCGCCGCGATGAATCTCGCCCAGAAGCGCATAGCCCGGGATGCTGTCCTGCGCGGGTGGCGGCGCGGCAGCGGCGACGGCGATGGTGCGGTCGTCAACCGTTATGGTGGCTGAACCATCGCTCCGGGCGAGGCCCTCAAGCGCCGGGGCGACATCATCAAGATAGGCCAGGTTTTGCCGGCAGGCATCCAGACCGGCCCGGCAGAGGCGGCACGACTCAAGGTGGGCGCCAAGGGCGGCGGCATCTTCCTGGGGAAGATCGCCACGCACGACTCGTTCAAACTGCTCCGGCGTCAGACACGCCTTGGCTGGGCTACCACGTTTGGTCAAGCTGATGGTGAATCTCCCGCATGTGTGCCAGAACTCGGCTCTTGGCCTGGTAGATCGAATTGCGATTCATGCCCAAGGTTTCGACGACTTGGTCGACGGGCCAATTCTTGATAACCAGCAACTCAAACGCCTGCATCGTCTTGGCTTCCACCTTGCCGCGAACTTGGGCCAGGCACGCTTTGACGATGGCCCGTTGCCATTCGGCTTCCCAGGCTTCGCTAAGGGTATGCTCGTCGATTTGGCCGGTAATGATCCCCGTGCCGCTGTTCTGCTGGCCGACCGGCGTTTCGCGCGGTCGCCGGCGCTGCACGTCTCGGATCTTCTTGTTGGCGATGCCCATCAGCCAGGAGCGAAGCCGGCCCTTGTCGCGGTCATAGCGTCCGGCTCGATAGGCAGTCGCAAAGGCCAGTAGCGCCTCCTGGGCGCCGTCCTCGGCTTCGTCCGCACTCAGGCCCAGTCGTCGGCCGACCGAAACGACGACAGGGCGGTAGCGCTCGCAAAACAGGGTCCAGAGGGCATCGTTGCCCGCATCGCGCAAGCCCTCCAGGAGCGCAGTGTTGGTGGTCATCATCGGCGTTTGCCTCAAATGGCAACGCGGCCCGCCCGATCGAAGCAAAGAAAGGAACTGGAAGCCCGGACTTGGCCATTGTACCGAGATCCGCCAGCCCGTGCCAGCCCCAATTTGCTGCCGTCCGACGGGTGCCGATGCCCGACGCTTTACGAAGATTGGCACGAACCCATCTCATTAAGTCATCCTAAAACACCTAGCCGGCATGACTTAGGGCCGGAAGGCCTTTCGGGCGGGGCCACCCGGTCTACTGGCTTGCCGTCTTCTGATGTCACACGGCACCTGGTGGTTCTTGCCCAATTGGCCTCTCACCCATGCCCTCATCCATCCTCACCTCCAACCCCGCAGCACGGCAGGAAAGTATTCCCGCGGTGGGGGGTGCGAGAAAGGATTCTCGCACCAGCGATTTCATCCTTCTCTCACCCTTTCTCAGACATCATCTCGCCCTCAAAAGTCGGTCCCGCATTCCGGGCACCGTCGCTCGGGCAAGCCTCGCAGC
>JBHHVM010000134.1:0-8307 GCA_046754265.1 Phycisphaerae bacterium | reverse complement strand
TTTCGCATCTTTCTTTCGCGGGTCATTTCTTCTCGGGCTTGGGCGATCAGGCCCGCGGTTCTGGCCAGGATGAAGAACCCGTTCATCACTTCATAGTCGAAACCCAGGCCGGCCAACACCGCCCCCATGGCCCCGTCGACGTTGATGGGGAGCTTCTTGCCGAGCTGTCGCTCCAGGCCTCGCTCCACGGCTTGGGCGGCTTGGATGTGTGGCCCGGCGACGCCCGCCTGGGCAGCTAACTCGAACAGGCGCGGGGTACGCGGATCGGCGGTGTGGATGCGGTGTCCAAATCCAGCCACGCGCACCTTTTTCGACTTGTAATCAGCCAACACCTGGGCGGCGGCGTCATCCAAACCGATGTTGTCAGCTTCGGCTCTGGCGATGACCTGGTCCAGGGCCCGGGCGCAGTCTTCGACGGCTCCGCCGTGCGAGCGATTGATGTGCAAGATGCCCGACGCGATGCAAGCGTTCAAAGGTGCGCCGGTCGATGCGGCGGTTCGGGCGGCCAACGCCGACGGCGCCTTGGGCCCATGATCCACGGATGAGACCAGCATGGCCGTCATCAATCGACCCACGTTTTCGTCGGGCAGTTCGCCCTTGAGCAACAGATAGAACATCTGCCCGAAATCGGCCCGGCCCATCAGCTCGTCGATGCGATAGCCGCGGACGCGCACCTCGTTGGGCTTGACGTCGGTGATGGCGGTCTTCCAGGTCGGGTCGCTCATGGTGGGGCAATTATGGCCGATTCGACGGCTCCGTGCCAGGTATCGCCGGCCTGGCGTCGCGCTGGCCCCACAGGATTCCATCCGCTATGCTGGCCAGCCGATCGGGTGACGCGACAGCATTCCCCGGGCCCACCCGATCGCGATTGAGCCGTCCGATTTCAAGCAAAGTGTCGTCGGAGACCGCCATGCCGCTAACCAAGGCCGTCGTTCAACCGAACCGCGACGAATCGACTCCCCCCGCACGGCACGATGAGTTCCTGGGCCATCCCAAGGGGCTGTTCGTGTTGTTTTTTGCGGAGCTTTGGGAGCGATTTAGCTACTACGGCATGCGGGCCTTGCTGGTGCTGTACATGGTCAAAGCCTTGCAGTACGCCGATGCCCGGGCCACGAGCATCTACGGCGCCTACATCGGCTTCGTCTATGCCACGCCGCTGGTCGGTGGGATGTTGGCCGACCGATTCCTGGGGTATCGCAAAGCCATTTTCCTGGGTGGTAGCTTGATGGTGTTGGGGCATTTCGCCATGGCCATCGAAATGCCCATCTTCTTTTACGGGGCCATGGGCTTAATCATAACCGGCAACGGGTTCTTCAAGCCCAACATTTCCACCATGGTGGGCAGTTTATACGACAAGGGCGACCCTCGCCGCGACGGGGCATTTACGATTTTCTATATGGGCATCAACGTGGGTGCCTTCTTGGCTGGCCTCGCCTGTGGTTACGTCGGCGAAGAGTGGGGTTGGCACTACGGATTCGCGTTGGCTGGCATCGGCATGGTCGGCGGGTTGACCGTCTTTGTCAGGGGTCAGAAACACCTGGGTACCCACGGGCTGCCCCCTCGGCCTGAAGCGCTGGGCGAAAACGTCGGGGGCATTCCGAAAACCTGGCTTATCTATCTGGGCATCATCGCGTTTGTGCCCTTGGCGGGCTACCTGCTGACTCAGCCGACCTGGGTGCAGTACGCCGTGTATACCATTGGGCCCTTGATGGTGATCTACGTCATCGGGGAAGCCTTGCGCTGCGAGCCGGGCGAGCGGGGCGGGTTGTTCGTCCTGCTGGTTTTGATCTTCTTCTCGATCACCTTCTGGGCCTGCTTTGAGCAGGCGGGTAGTTCGATGACGCTGTTCACCGACCGCCATGTTGATAGGCACTTTATGGGCTGGAATGTACCTGTGACATGGTTCCAGTCCATCAACCCGGCTTTCATTGTGCTGCTTTCGATTCCGTTTTCCATGCTCTGGCTGAAACTGGGCAAGGCCAACCTCAACCCGTCAGCCTCCTTCAAGTTCAGCTTGGCCCTGCTGCAGATGGCCGGTGGTTTTGTGGCCATGGTCATTGCCGCTCAGTCAGCCAAGGACGGAGGCCAAGCCCACCTGCTGTGGGTCGTGTTGGCCTACTTCCTGCACACCAGTGGTGAGCTATGTTTGTCACCAGTGGGGTTGTCGACTGTTACCAAACTGTCACCGGTGCGCCTGTGCGGGCTAATGATGGGCATGTGGTTCTTGTCCAACGCATTTGCCGGCGTGCTGTCCGGGCAAATCGCCGCCATGACCGGCAAAGAGGCAGGCTATTCGGAAGTCTTCCAGGGGATCGTGTACTTTGCCGGGGCTGCCGGGGTGCTGTTGCTGGTGCTGACTCTGTTTCTTCGCAAAGTGGAACAAAGAGCGATGGCACACCACGGCGCTCGATGAGTTGGCAGGACCAAGTGGGGCTGTAAAGGCGAATGTCCGACGGGTCACAAGGTGCGCAGGCGGGGCGATGGTGGGTTGGGCCCCTACTGTTGGCGCTGGCCTGTGCGGGGGTTTACGCCAACGCGGCCAACAACCCGTTCCACTTCGACGATATCTCCATCATTTTGAGCGACCCACGGGTGCAGGGGTTTGACGTCGGCGAGCTGGTGACCGGCAACTATTGGTACTTGCCCAATACCGACCGGTTGTATCGGCCCGTGACGCTGCTGAGCTATGCAGCCAATTGGGCGGTGTCTCAGCACGCCTGGTCGTTTCGTCTGGTCAATCTGGTCATGCATTGGGGGGTGGGGTTGCTCTTGGTGGCGCTGACCAAGCGCGTGTACCAATCATCCGCCGCGGCCTGGGCGGCGGGGTTCTTGTTCATCGTGCATCCGCTGACCACCGAACCGATCAACACCATCGTGGGGCGGGCCGATCTGCTGGCTGCGCTGGCGGTGTTGGGTTCAGCCGTGCTCTATTGGGACGATCAAGATGCGGATCGGCGCCGCTCGGCGCTGCGCCCGGTCTTGGCTGGGGTGTGTTTTGCGCTGGGCCTGTTGTCTAAGGAAAACGCGGTGACGCTTATCGGCGTGGTGGTTCTGCTGGACGTCTTCAATTGGCGGACGCAGGCACGCCCACGGGCCGACGGGTTTTGGAGGCGGCGAGCCATCCGGGCATACCTGCCCATGGGATTGATTCTGGTGGCGTATCTGGGTTTGCGCGTGACATTGCTGGGAAGCCTGGCCAGCGGCAGCGACGTGGTGGATTATTTCGAGAACCCCATTGCTCATCCCGAGCACGACCTGGACGCGGCCGCGGGCGACTCGGCGGCGCTGGTTCGGTGGGGCACGCCCTTGGCCACGCTCGACCGGGCGGTTTACCTGGCGCTGGCCCCGACGGTTCTGTGCTTCGACTATTCCTATGCCGCGTTGATGCCCGTTCGCCGGTTCAGCGACGGGCGGCTCTGGTCGGGCCTGTTGGTCGTGGCCATCGGATTGGCAGCCTGCTGGTTCTCCTTCCGGCGCCGGGGCAAGGTCCTCGTAGCCGTCGGGCTATCAGCGTTGACCTATTCTGTGGTCTCCAACGTCGTCGTGGTCATCGGGACGATCTTCGGAGAGCGGCTGCTCTATCTGCCGCTGACCGGTTATTGCATGCTGCTGGGGCTACTGGCCGGGTATGCGTTCGGCACCGGTGGCGACGGCCGGTGGCACTTGGGTATGAACCTCCGCAGCCTGGCGGCGCTGGCCGTGGTGCTGGTCGGGGGTATCTATGCCATCATCACCATCGACCGCAACGCCGACTGGCGATCGGAATCGGCCCTGTATACCTCGGCCTATCAGGTCAACCCCAGATCGTGCAAGGTGCTGGTAGGCATGGCTGCTCGCGCCTTAGAAGCCGGCGAACTACGCCAGGGATTGATCTACTGCGACAGGGTTTTCAACGAAGAAAAAGGCGTCGCCCCGGAGTATTGGCCGGCCTGGCGGACGGCAGGGGTCATTCTTCGGCGCATGGCTGAGGCAGAAAACGACGCGGATCGCAAGCGGCAGTTAAGGCAACAAGCATCGGCCTGTTTTGAGCGGGCCTTGAACTACGGGGCGGGCGGGGACCCCGAAGCCGTGCTGGGCGCCAGCCAGATGCTGATCGCCGATCAGGGCAAGTATGAACCAGCCATTCGGTTGGTGCGGCAGTTCGTCGGATTTCGCCCCACCAACGTTCGAGCCTTGAACCAACTGGCCGGTTGGCTGATCGAGGCTGAGCCTGCCAGTTTAAGGAATCCGCAAGAGGCCCTGGAACTGATTCGCCGGGCCCGGCGGCTGGCACCGAATATCGCCAACTATGCCGCAACCGAGGTGGATGTGCTGACAGCCCTGGGCAGAAACGATGAAGCCGTCGCCTTGATCCGCGAACAACTGGCCCTTCTACCGCCTGACAGCCCGGGCGTGGCGCACTTTCAAGAACGTCTAGCCCGACTGACGGGCAGCGCGGGCGATTCGGGCTTTGGGCAGGGACAGGACGAGGCACCGCCGCCGTCCACCACCCAGCCCGGCGACTAGAAGAATCGCCGCCGGGATCGGGTCCAAGCCAATCCGACCAGGCCCGACAGCATGGGTAGGATCATTCCCGCACCGCACAGGCCGCCGGACCCCCCACCGCCCCCACCGCTGCTGCTACCGCCGCTGCTTCCTGTGGTTTGGGCCACGGTGGGTTCGGGATCGTCGTTATCGTTGAGGCCGTCGCCGTCGGTGTCCTGATTCGCCGGGTCGGTGCCGGCCGCGACTTCCTGGAAGTCAGTCAGGCCGTCGCCGTCGGTGTCTTCGTCGCCGTCCATCACACCGTCGCCGTCGGAGTCGGGATTGTTGGGGTCGCCGCCCACAGCCACTTCTTCGGCGTCGGGTACGCCGTCGCCATCGCTGTCCACCGGAGTGCCAGGGTCCGGCATCGTACCGCCGTCACCGGTGCCGCCGTCGGTGCCCGGATCCGGCGTGCCGTTCGTGCCGGGGTCGGGCGTGCCGTTGGTGCCGGTGTCACCGCCGGTGCCGCCACCCCCTCCGCCGCCACCGCCGCCGCCACCACCATCGGGTGGAGTTCCGTTGTCGGCAGGCAGAACGTTGATGGAAAAGGGCTGGTCGGTCGCCCCGGTCCCCAGCGTGATGGCCAGGTCATCGATTTCCAGGGCTCCGGTGATGGGGTTTTCGGTCAGTTGAAAGCCGACCGGAGCCTGGATTCCAAACGCGAAGAACAAGCTGTCGTCAGGCGCCTCAGCCGCCCCGCGCACGATAATCTCGTCGAGCACCAGGGTGGCCGGTCCGGTCAGGCCCGAGTTCTGGTCGAACGGGAAATTGGGATCCTCGATGACCAGTTGGTAGTCGCCTATGGCCTTGGGTGCCTCGGGAGTGGCACTGCTGGCATCGCCTCGTGTAGTTCGTTGTAGATTGCCCAGGGTTTGATCGTTGAACCCGACGATTTCCAGGCCCGACCCGGTATTGAAGTCGGCATCGAAGGTGACCAGGATGGCGTCGACGTTGATCAGGATGACGGCATCAGGCACATTCAGGACGATCTGAACCAATCCGGTTTCGCCCACGGTGAGCGTCAGCCCGGGCGTGGTGGGGTCGGCTGGATTGACCAGGTCCAGGGTCGTCTGGGCTCGGGCCGAGACCGCCGACAAAAGGATGCCGCACAGGGTCAGCTTCCAACGCAACATGTTCAACCTCCTATGGAATCCAGCCCCAATCGCACTGCCGGCGACCCTGGCGCGAAGCGGCCATGGCCGTCGGGGAGAGCCGCCAACATCGTTTTATACGGCCATCCAGGTGGCCAAGTCCAGTTTCCACAGAAGGTTAAGGTCGGTTGCCATGCCGTCGTACCTGCGAGGCGGCCGTCGGAATCGGTCCTGGCAAAAGGAGGTCCGGTGCGGTACCCTTGAGGTCGGCGGGTCCGGATTTGTTTTGATCCTCCTGCGAAGCGCTCATTTCATGCGTCCTTTCGGCGTTTCCGGTGCGGTTGGGGGAGCAAATCCGGTGAGTCAGCGGCTCTTGATTCGCCCGGAGGCCCACGATCATGCACATTCGGCCACAGCACCACTTCCAAAATGTACACGGCTTGTCGCGTTCGATGTGGGCGCTATTTGGGGCGCTGGCGGGGTTATCGGGCGGATGGGCGGCCGCCCAGGACATGTCCGACACCGCCGGAGACCACATCCGTCGGGCCACGGTCCTGGTGTTGATGGAAATGCCCGGAACTCGATCCGGCGGTAGCGGCACCGGCGCTTTTATCAATGCCACGGGGCTGGTGGTGACCAACAACCACGTGGTGGACCCCAACCACGGCAAATCGCCCAAGGAACGGGCCCGCGATTTTCAGAGAATTACCACGCCAAAATATCAGGTGATCGTCGACTGCGGAACGGAGACTGAAAAAGTTCTGCCGGCCACACTGTTGCACCAAAGCGAATCGGCCGACCTGGCCTTGCTGCAGGTCAATGACAAGTCGGGCCAGGCCTGGGCCAGCCGAGACTATTTGACGTTCGTGCCCCAAGACGTGCTGGGCGAGAACACCAAGGTCTGGATCTTCGGCTATCCGGGTGGGTTAAGCCGGGGCAAAGACGTGGCCATCACCTCGGGTCTGATCACCAACCTGGTGCGGACTCCCAGCCGGGCGATTACCTACATCGAGACCGACGCCACGGCCAATCCCGGCAACAGCGGGGGCCCCATGGTGGACGTGGCCGGTCGGCTTTTGGGCGTGGTAACCCACAAGCGCTTCGAGACGGGCGCCAAGGATCACTCCGGCGCCGTCCCGCCCCAGATTGTCCAGCAATTCATCGCCAAGGGGTTCAAGGAAGGTCGCCTGCCCACGACGGTCGATGTACTGCCCTTCGTGGACATCTTCACCGACCACAACGGGATGGTGGCCATCCCCACCTTTCCACGCGACGAGACCCGGGCAGCGATTCACTTTGCCAACGGTAACGTTCGCCTGGGTCGCCTGAAGTCAGCCACGCTCAAAGCCGCGACCGTCTTGGGCACGTGGCCCGTTCCGCTGGACCGGGCGGCATACGCGGTGGTCCAGGGCGACCGCACCGTGCTGGTCATGGACGGCGGTGACAAGATCGTAGCCCAGACCGGCAAGATGGCCATTCGTATTGCGTTCGGCGATCGGGCGGAGCGCGTCAAGCTGTCGGATGTCGGGGTGGTGGCGTTTGCCAAACCCTCCGAACCGGTGAGCTACCCCACGGGCCAAGGCCTGGTGCTGCTGGCCGACGGCAACCGCTTCGGTCTGGCGGACGTGGAGGGCACCCTACGTGTCTCGGGAACCGGCTACTCGCTTGGCGACCTGGTGAGCCTGACTGCCTTGAAGGGGCACAAGCACGTCGTGCAGACGGTTCAAGGCGAGCGGCTGGAGGGCAGCTTGAAGCGGGCCAAGGTCAAGGCCCGAACGCCCTGGGCCTCCAAACCGATCAGGTTGAAATTGGGTCAGGTTCAGCGGGCCTCGATCAGACCGCTGGATTGGGGCTTCGTCAACGCTCGGGGGCGGCGTCTGGGTCAGCAATTGGTGCTCGAAGACGACGACATCGCCCAGATCGCCGACGTGCTGGAGGAGCCCGACTGGCAACGGGCCGGGGCATTGCTGGAAGAGGCGGTCGCCCAACGCAAGCGGTCCCGCGAAGGCAAACAGCAACTCAAACTGTTGACCGCTTTGCAGCAGGTCCGGGCGGGTCAGTTTGACGAGGCGGGCGAAGTCTTGCACCGGTTGGGCAGAAAAGGCGACCCGGTCGGTCGAGTCGCCCAGGCCTATGCCACGTTGCTGGAGCGCTATCCAGACGGCCAGTTCGCGGGCGCTTCGCTGAGTGAGCCCGACACCATCTGGCGGGCGTCATCGGAACAGGCCAGCCAAACGCTGGCCGACATCGAGGCCCGCATCGCCAAGCTCGACAAGCTGGCCTACCGCAAAAAGGCCAAGGAACTCAAAGCGCTGGAACACGATTTGGACACGGTCAACCGGTTGGAGATCGGCTGCGCCCAAAATACATTGATGGGGCTGCTCGAAAAAGCCTACTTCGCCCACATCGCCGGCTACAACGAGATGCGGCAGACCTACAACGAGACCGTGGCCGAGCACAACCGCCAGCCCAACCGCACCCAGCAACACAAGTTCCGCAACAAGCTCAAATCCATCGAAGGGCGGCTGAAGAAGACCCGCAAAGAGATCGAGCGTCTTTACGAGCGCTTGCTGGCCGAGGCGGTCGGCTTCAGCGTAGCGCCGCCGGCGATGGAATGACCGGCCCGCCTCCGACCCTATGACCCGAACTGATCCTGCGGGTGGCACGGTCTGACGAAGTCAGGCCGTGGTTG
>JBHHVM010000133.1:0-8359 GCA_046754265.1 Phycisphaerae bacterium | reverse complement strand
TTGATCGCCAATGTCCGGGGGCAAGATGCCGAGACGGCGCCCTCGGGCTTTGCAGGCCAGGTGGACCTGACGCCGCTAAGGGGCGTCGCCGTGCAGGACACGGGGCGGTTGAAGTCGTTCGACACCTTTGCACGGAATATGCTGCGCTACGTCAGCGGTTCCAGGGACATTCGCGGTCAGGAGCCCAGCTTTACCTACCTGGACCTGATGTTCCGCCCGGAGTCCTACGCCGACGAGGACATCATTTACGTCAAGAAAAAGCAGATTCGCCGGGCCATTGCCGAGTCCCTAAAAGGCACGGGGGCGGCCGACGCTTCGCGCCTGGAGCGATTTCAGAAGACCGGATTGATTTCGCCCATGCTTTTGGGGCACCCCAAGGTGTCGATGCTGCTCGAGCGACTTCAGTCGGACCTGTTGCGCACCGCCAAATCGGTCGATCGAATCCGCGGGGCGCTACGCACGGCAGACCCGCGCACGCTCAGCTTTGCGTTGCGGCTTGTTCCTCCGCCGAACGGCGGCCCGAAAGACGAGTGGTTTCCGGTGGACCGGGTGATGGCCCAGCCGGACATGCCGCGGGACACCACCCATGCCGGGTTGGGTCCTGAACCCATCGCCGGCCTCAGTGCCGACCAGCAGCAGCAGCTCAGCCAAACGTGGAGTGACCTGGCCAAGGCGTGGCGATCGCAGGATGCCGGCGCAGCGACGGCGGCGGTGGACCGCTTTGCGACGCTGATCGGCGGCGTGCGCCCGGACCTGTATCCCGACCTGCAACGGCTCTCCCTGGAAAGCTGGTATTTTCGCTACAAAAACCTGACCTGGATATGGATGTTTTACCTCCTGGCCCTGATTCCGCTGCTCATGTCGGTGATCTACAAATGGGATTGGGCCCGGGTGGCGGGGTTAGGATTGTTCGGGCTGGCCTTTGCCGCCCACACCGCGGCATTGTTGATTCGCTGGTACGTCGCGCAACGTTGGCCCAACAGCAACATGTTCGAAGCGGTGACCACCGCAGCCTGGTTCGGCGGGGCCATCGCATTGGTGCTGGAGGTCCTGGCCCGCAAGACTGCCCTGCGCAATCTCTTTGCCTTGGGGTCCGGGGTGGCCTCGATGGCGGCGTTGATGGCGGCCTATTACTTACCTCTGCAACTCAACGCCCACATCGGCAACCGCATGCCCGTGCTGCACGACGTGTGGTTGTATATTCATACCAACGTCATCATCGCCAGCTATTGCCTGATCGCCATGGCGGCCGTGACCGCATTCTTGTATCTGGTTTACCGGCTGTTCGGCGGCGGACGAGCGGTGGCCAAGGCCGGCGGGGCGGGTTCGTTGATCATGGGCACCGGCCCGGGGGGCTCGTTCCTGCAATCCGGCTCCGAGTCCAAAGCGACGGCCGGGCAAATTCTCGACGCCTCCACCATGGTGTTGATGGAACTGTCCTTCATCCTGCTTTGGGCGGGCATCGTCATGGGGGCCATCTGGGCGGACCACTCCTGGGGAAGACCCTGGGGCTGGGATCCCAAAGAGGTCTTTGCTCTGAACACCTTCGTCATTTTTCTGCTCCTGGTTCACGTGCGCATCAAAGTTCGCGACCGTGGGCTGTGGACCGCGTTGCTGGCGGTGCTGGGTTGTGTGGTCATGATGTTCAACTGGATCGTGGTCAACTTCGTCATCACCGGGCTGCATAGCTACGCCTGACTCAGGACGCATCTTGTCGGAGCCGGACCGGCGATTGTCCCACCCAATTCGATCCGTCGCGCTACGCCGGCCCTTTCGGCGCCGTTGGCATGGCCCGCGCGATGGAAGCTGCCCCATGTAGGCGATTGGCATCGTCCGGGATATACTTTCCTGAAGGCGTGGCCCAGGGCATGTCGGCGCTAAGGGTAGGGTGACGATTGCCTGCGGGCCCGTTGAAGCATACGCCCCGGAAGGACGAGGCCATGGACGACGCCCGCAAGACCAAGGCTCAACTGATCGAGGAACTTCACGCCCTGCGACAGCGCCTGGCCGAACCGGACACGAATGGCGCTTGGGTCACCGGTCGTGGGTCTGACCTGCAACAGTCCGACGAGCGCTTCGCGCGCATCTTCCATATCAGCCCGGCGGCACTGCTCTTGACGCGGATGGAAGACGGCACCTTTCTCGACGTCAACGAGCGGTTTTGCGACATCTGTGGTTACACCCGGGACGAGCTGATCGGTCAAGGCGCCGTCGCCCTGGGCATGTGGGCCGACCCCGACGACCGCAAAGCCATGGTCCAACGTCTTCGATCGGAAGGCCGGGTCCTGAATCTGGAAACCACGTTCCGGTCCCGGTCGGGCGAAATCCGCAGCGGCCTGGTCTCCGCCGAGCGGGTGGAGGTAGGGGGTCAACAGTGTATCCTCAGTGCGTGTCTGGACATCACCGACCGGAAACGGGCCGAGGAGGCCTTGCTTGAACGGGAACAGACGCTGACCGATCTTTTCGACAGTGCCAATGATCTGATCATCAGCGTCCAGCCGGACGGCCGGTTGATCTTTGCCAATCGGGCCTGGCGAGAACGGTTGGGGTATCCGCAAGATCAGATCGGACGGATGCTGCTCTTCGACGTCCTCCATCCTGAAAGCAAATCGCACTGCATGGCCATGTTCGAGAAGGTGCTCAAGGAAGGGCAGATCAGCAACACCGAGGCTGTCTTGTTGGCCAGCGACGGTCGGCGCATAGTGGTGGAGGGTAACTGCAGTTGCCGGTACATCGACGGCAAGCCGGTGTCGATTCGTGGCATCTTTCGCGACATAACTGATCGCAGGAAAGCCCAAGACGCTCTGCATGAGAGCCAGCGGGCCTTGTCTACCTTGATGAGCAACCTGCCCGGTATGGCCTATCGCTGCCGGAACGATGCGGATTGGACCATGGAGTTCGTCAGCGATGGCTGCTACAGTCTGACCGGGTACAAGCCGCACGAGTTGGTGAACAACAAAGTGCTCGCCTACGCCGACCTGATTCATGAAGACGATCGACAAAACGTCTGGGAGGTGGTTCAACGGGCAGTCGTCCGGCGCGATCCGTTTCATTTGCTGTACCGCATCATCACCGCCCAGGGTCAATCCAAATGGGTCTGGGAGCAGGGTCGCGGCGTGTTCTCCGAAGGCGGTTCTCTGGTGGCCCTTGAAGGGTTCATCAACGATATCACCGAGCAAAAGCACGCCCAAGAGCAGCTACTCAAGGAACGCGACTTCAGCAACACGTTGATCGAAGCCTCCCCATTCTTTTTTGTGGCCATCGGCATCGACGGCAAATCGCTGATGATGAATCGTGAAATGCTGCGGGCCTTGGGCTACACCCGCGAGGAAGTCATAGGCCGGGATTACCTGAATACCTTCGTCCCAGCCCGCGAACGGGAGTCACTAGCCGGGATCTTCCAGCGGTTGCGCACCTCCAATAAACCCACGCTCAACCAAAACCACGTCCTGACCCGGGAAGGCCGCGAACTGCTGATTGAATGGCGGGGTGGGTCCGTCTTTGGCGACGACAACGCCCCGGAGTACTTCTTCGGCACCGGTATCGATGTTACCGAGCGAACGCGCAACCAGAAGATCCAATCCGTCCTGTTCCACATTTCCCAGGCGGGCAATGCCACGCCCACGCTTGACGAGCTGCTACGGACCATTCATCAAGAGTTGGGCGAGCTGATCGACGCCACGAACTTTTACGTGGCCCTATACGACGCCAAGACCGAAACCTACCGATTTCCTTACTGCGTCGATGCCCTGGACAGAGACAGGGAGTTCTCGCCCCAACAGCTTCGCCGCAGCCTGACTGACTATGTGCGCCGGACGGGCAAGCCCATGCTGGTCGATGAGGAGTCTCATCGGAAACTCGTTGAATCCGGTGAAGTGGACCGCATCGGGGCCGATTCCCACGTCTGGTTGGGGGCCCCGCTCAAGGGCGGGCGTGGGCCCATCGGCGTGGTGGTTGTGCAAAGCTATCAGGCTCGCTCGGTCTATTCAGAACAGGACCTGGAACTGTTGGCCATCGTGGCGGAGACGATCTCGTCGGCCATCGATCGCCGTCGTGCCGCCGAAGAACTGGCAGCCAGCGAGAAGCGATACCGCGAACTGGTCGAGACCTCGAACGACCTGATCTGGACTTTGGATCTGACCGGGCACCTGACGTTTGTGAATCAGGCCTCGCGCCGAGTGTATGGGTATGAACCCGAGGAGATGATCGGGCGACTGTTCACCGATTTTGAGACTCCAGAACAAGCCGCCAAGGATCTGGAGACGTTTCGCCAGATTCTGGCCGGCCGCCAGTATTACCAATATGAGACGCGCCATCAACGCAAGGACGGTACGCAAGTGGTGCTCAGTATCAACGCCATCGCCGCCCGTGACGAACAGGGGCAAGTCATCGGCGCAGCCGGCACTGCATCGGACATTTCCGCCCGGGTTCACGCTGAAAAAGCCCTTCGCCGATCCGAACGCCTGGCGGCCCTGGGGACTACCGTGGCCGGGGTGGCCCACGAGCTGAACAACCCGCTGACCAGCATCTTCGGGCTTTCGGCGCTGCTTGCCAAAAACGAAAAACTAGGCGACGAAGCCCGATCCCTGGCGATGGAAATCGCCGAACAGGGCCGGCGCTGCGCCAAAATCGTGGAGGACCTGCTTGGCTTCGCCAGGCCGCGAAAAGTTGTGCGCCGATCGGTCTTTGTGAACAATCTGTTGGATGAGTCGCTCAGGCTGGCTCGCCGCTATGCCCGTTTGTCCAATGTCGAGATCGAGACCGATTACGACAGTTCGATTCCCCCGATTCTGGTCGATCCTCACCTGCTCCAACAGGTCTTCATCAACATCATCAACAACGCAGCCGACGCTCTGAAGGCGCCGGGCTCGGGCGGCAGTATGGCCATTCGCACCTGGCGGGATCACGATACGGTCTGCATCGAGTTTACCGACACAGGCCCGGGCATCGCGGATCCGTCTCGAGTCTTTGATCCGTTCTATTCCACTAAAGAGACCGGCCAGGGCACCGGCTTGGGCCTGAGCCTGAGCTATGGCATTATCGAAGAGCACGGCGGCAGCATCAGCGCCCACAATGCAGAGAAAGGGGCCCAGTTCGTGGTACGCTTGCCCGTAGACCTGCCCGAAGACGCACCGGAAGAACCCGCTCCGTCAGCCCGCGTACAGCGAGGCGGATGAGCCGGCCGACATCGGAGGAAATCCCACGTTGACCCCTTGAACGTGGCTTGCTAGGCTAGGATCGGCGATGGCCGCGTGGGGTCGTCGGCCCCTTTTTTTGAGGAAAACTCTTTTACCGAATCGGCGCCTTGCGACCCCTGTTACCAACCGCGTGAAGGTACGAAAGAGACGGTCGATTCGGCCGTTGTGGCGCTGATTATGGCGTTTATCTTTCGGGCGTTCATCATCGAGGCCTTTATTATCCCCACCGGCTCGATGGCGGCCACGCTTTACGGTAAGCACGCTACCATCACCTGCGAGGATTGCGGCTGGGAGTTCGCCTATGGACTGGCCGACCAGGGCCAGAGCGGGCACCCCGTCCGGCGAACCGTGGGGCCGACCTCGGTGGCGGTGTGCCAGAATTGTGGCCACCCCAACACCAACCTGACGGTTCACGATTTCGCAGGCCCTCAAGGGAACGCGGAGAAGGGTGACCGCATCCTGGTCCTCAAATGGCCTTTGGATCTGGGCTTGGCACAACTGGGGCCCCAACGCTGGGACGTAACAGTCTTCAAGGATCCAGGCTCAACCGGGACGACGCCCGGGGGGCGATATTTGGCGCCCCAGAATTTCATCAAACGCTTGGTGGGTCTGCCCAACGAGGTTCTCGAAATCACCGACGGCGATATCTATACCGTGCCGGTGGCGGAACTTTCTGACCCCGCCAGGCGGGCCCTGCAAGCCGCCCGCCGATTGAAATATGAGTCTCGACGGGACAGTGCCGGGGTCGAGACCTTGGCCAGCCGTCGCGCGGTCGAATCCAGCGAGGCTTCCCTGAGGCGCGAACTCGATGCCAAGCTGAGAATCCGCCGAAAAACACCGGCGGCCCAACGGGCTTTGTGGACGCTGGTCTACAGTCACGACTATCCGCCGCGTCACCTGGATCCGGGACAACCGTATTGGCAACCGCCCGAAGGGGATGTGGGCGTATGGGACGTCTCCACGCCAAAGATCAAGTGCGACAGTCTAGGCGCCGAATCGGGCGTGCTGCGTTTTGCCGGAAAAGAAATCAACGATCAAACGTCCTACAACCTCAACGTCAACGGCCATTACCGCTGGCATCGGGTTTCTGACCTGCGCCTCAGCTTCGTGTTGGTGCCCCGGGCCGGCCAAGGTGTATTGCGGTTGGCTTTGAGCAAGCGTGACCATACGTTTTGGGCCTTGATTCAGGCGAACGGCACCGTCGCTCTGTTCCAGACCCGCGGTCAGCAGCCGGCTGAAGGGGATACGCCGCTGGCCAGCCACGTGCTGGGCGCCTTGTCGCCCGGCGAACCCGTACGAGTTGCTTTTGAGAACGTCGACCACCGGGTGTCACTGCGTGTCAATGGGATCGAAGTTCTGGCGACCACCGATGAGCAATATGCTCCGGACCTTGCGGCTTTGCGAGCTGCCGGTGACTATGAATCGGCGGCGCCGCGCCTTTTGGCCTATGATCTTCAATTCGAGTTGTGGCATTTGGCCTTGAAGCGCGACGTGCATTACGGGTCGCTCAAGAACGAGCGTAACGTCCCCATGGCTGCCCGAACCGCGTGGGGCACGGAAGGCAAACCCATCTGGCTGCGCGAAGGTGAGTTTTTCATGTTGGGGGACAACAGCGGGGCCAGCAAAGACTCGCGCCTGTGGAGTGAGCCCGGGGCCCATCTGAGCGGGCGCCGGCAGGACTATCAGATGGGAACCGTCCCGCGGGACCAGTTGATCGGTCGGGCGTTTTTTGTGTATTGGCCCAGCGGGCATCGCAGCGACGTGCTGCCGTTCCTCAAGGATTTTGGGCTCATTCCGAATTTCGGGCGAATGCGATGGATCTATTGACCAGGATGTCCAACCCATGGGATGGTGGTCCGCCCCTCGCCATAAAGCGTGGGGTCAGCCTATTTTGCCAGACCTATGCCTTTGCAAGACCACCAAGTTATCCACATCGGGGCAGGTGTACGCCCGACCTCGTCAGGGATGTCGGTCGAGTGTAATCAGCCCTTGTTACTCAGACGGCTATGAGGCGGAGGGACTGCCGGGCCGCCGAGTGGGTTCGCTGTAACGTGTTGATATGAAAGAAGTTAAGAATTGATTCTGCGACCAGGGGGACTGATGCGGACTGATTGCCATTCCATCCGGTTCGTGATATGCCTTGGAGTGCGGGCGACGCCGGTCAGGTGAGGGCAACGGTTTTCAACAGCCCGTCCACGACGGCTGGCAGTCCGAAATCGAGCTAAGAATATGTCTGAAAAGGTGTTACTAGAAGTCCGCGACCTGGTGAAGTGCTACAACGGCCGGGCCGTGGTCAATCGGCTCAGCTTCCAAGTGGAGCGGGGCCAGATCGTCGGCCTGCTGGGCCGAAATGGGGCCGGTAAGACCACCAGCTTCCGGATGACCGTCGGCATGCTCGAGCCCGAGGCGGGACAGGTCGTCTTCGACAACGAGGATGTGACCGCGTTGCCCATGTACAAGCGGGCCCAACGGGGAATGGGATACCTGTCGCAGGACTCCAGCGTATTTCAGCGACTGACCGTCGAACAGAATCTGCTGGCCATTCTGGAGACCATGCGGGACTTGACGCCGGGGGAACGGCGTGAGGAGGCTGGTAGGCTCATCGAGCAGTTCGGTCTGTCCCGGCAAGCTTTCCAAGAAGCTCGCACGCTGTCGGGCGGTGAAAAACGCAAGCTGGAGATCGCCCGGGCCCTGATCACCAACCCCAAGCTGATCATGCTGGATGAGCCTTTTAGCGGCGTGGACCCCATCTCCGTGGAGGATCTCCAGCGGGAGATTCTGCGGCTCAAGCGGGATCGCGGCATCGCCATCTTGCTGACCGACCACAACGTCCGCGAGACGCTGGCGGTGACCGACCGCAGCTACATCATCGATGACGGACAGGAACTGCGTTCGGGCACGCCGGCTGAGTTGGTCCGGGACGCGCTGGTCCGGCGGACTTATCTGGGTAGCACCTTCCGGGGCGACGAGTTCGATGGCCCCGTCGACACGTGATCGAGCAAAGCGTTCAAGCATTCACATCGGTTTTTGGGGGTCAACCCCAAGCCTGCGGCATCGCGCCGGGGCGAGTCGAATTGCTGGGCAACCATACCGACTACAACGGTGGATGCGTTCTGGCGGCCTCCATCGACCGATTCACGGTGGTGATGGGGCGGGCCGTC
>JBHHVM010000132.1:0-8430 GCA_046754265.1 Phycisphaerae bacterium | reverse complement strand
AAAAATACCGGTCAATGGTGCGCAAATCCGGCTGGGCTTCCAACCACGATTCCCAGCCGGCGCCCTCTTCCAGGCGCGGGTCGATGCGTTCGCGAATGTAACGCCCACAGCGCATCAAGGCGTGTTCTTCCGAAACAAACAGGATGGTCAGGACCATGCTGACGAAGGGGATCAGCGGGCCGACGAACTGCACGTCCGGCATCTCAGCCATGAAGGTCAGCACCGGCACGACCGTCAGCCCCAGCCAAACCGTTCGCACCGCCCGTTTCTTGGTTTGGTCGATTTCCGAACGAAGGGCCAGGAATTCCTCTTTGATCAGATTGTTGTCGCCCATGGTCGTGCCCCTGGAGTTGGCTGAGAAGGTCTACGATGTACTTGCCTGTTCACCAGATACAGTACAACCGGTCAGCCAGGGCCATGTCAATCAGCGCCCGACTCAAAACGGACCGGGACACGCCCGTCTCTTAGGTCCGATAACCACAGACCGGCCCCCGCCTGGGGCATAGACTACATGTAACTCGTTATTATACAACATGTTATGATGCACCGCCGATAGCCAGGGACGCGATTCCGGCTTACCGTACAAGGGAGCTGACCCTCGATCCCGCGGGCTAGGCCAAAGGGTTGGCTGCGCGGTACTTCGGGTTCCAAAGGGACCACCGTTGACTGCTCGGATCGCCTCAAACTCCCCTTGACAGGGGCAGCCTTATTCGTTTAATCTCGATAGAAACAGTTTCAGCGACAGTACGACATTTTGTGGCTGGGAAGGTGGATTTATGTCGTCCGTGCGAAGCATCGCCAAGCAGGCCGGTGTCTCCATCACCACTGTTTCACGTGTCCTGAACAACGACTCGACGGTCAATACCAAAACACGCCAAAACGTCTTGGCCATCGCCAATCGTACCGGCTATGTTCCGAAGGTCGGCCGGCGGGTCACCACCTACATCGCCTTTGCCTACACCACCGAACAAACTTTGGCCCAACCGTTTGACTCGGCCGTGCTGGCCGGCATCGCCCGGGGTGTCGACGAGTGTCGATTCGATTTGGTGGTCCTGGACCTACTGCGGGATAAGAGGCCTGAAGAGACCTATACGCAGTTCTTTATGCGAAAAGGGGTCCGCGGCGTCATTCTTCGGACGGCGGCCGATACTCGCGAAAGCTGCCGCAGCATTGCCGAAGAGGGCTTTCCCCACGTGGTCATTGCGGAGCGTTATGACGCCCCCAAGGTCAACTACATCGACAGCGCCTCTAAGCCCGACAGCGTGCGGGCGGTGAGCTATCTGGCGGCCTTAGGGCATCGGCGCATCGCCTTCGCCATGCACAACGTGCCGGACTGCGACCACTTGGATCGCCTGGGGGGCTACAAGGAAGCCCTGGCAGCCAACGATATTCCTTTCGACGAAAACCTGGTCTTCGCCTATCCCTACACGCTCGTCGGAGGGGCCACGGTCCTGAATATGGCCGTCAGCATGCCGAACCGACCCACCGCCATCTACTTTGCCGACCCACTGATGGGAGTCGGGGCCATCAAACGGGCTAACGAGGTGGGTGTGCGCGTACCGGATGACATCTCCATCATCGGCTTCGATGACACGGAGCTGCGCTACGCCGTCCACCCGACCATGACCGCGGTGTGCCAGGATTCCGCCTCGTTGGGCTTCGAGGCAGCCCTGGGGCTGACCCGCATGCTAACTAGCGCCAACGGGGATCGTTTTCGCAAAACGATCCCCACTTTCTTTGAGGTGCATCAATCGACCGCACCTCCGCCAAACGGTTCGAACGGCAAGAAAGGTTGATCGATACGAAAAGGTGCAGTTTCGACACAGGTGGCGACGCGGGCCACATGAAAGGCAGTGGAAGAACTATGAGGAGCAATAGGGTCATGAATGGGCAGGAAACGGGCACCGGGAATCCTCGCGGCAACGGCCGCCGTGTCGGTTTCACACTGATCGAGTTGCTGGTGGTGGTGTCGATCATCGCTTTGCTGATATCGATTCTGCTGCCCTCGCTCAAGAGCGCCCGCGAGCAGGCCCGGCAAGTCAAGTGCATGGCTCACCTGCGGGGGTTGGGCACAGCCGGGTTCACGTTTTCTCAGGAACACAACAATCGGTTCCAGTTGACGGCGGACCCGGGCGCAGTGGGACGAACCGACCCTGACAAGAAACGGTTTGCGTACGACGAGCAGGGCGAAATCCTGGCCTGGCCGGTAGCCCTGGCCGACGCATCGGGGCTGAAAGACTACCGAAGCAACCATCGCTGGGGCGTCCGAGCCGACGACTGGAAAACGGCTGACCAGCGCAAGGAATTCATGAGCGACGACTTCCAGTTGGCTGTGTGCCCGTCGGACCGCGTCCGTTTGGCGACACCGTTCTACCCCACCGGTACCAGCTTGCTGCCCATTCCCCCCCGTTTTTCGGATCGCCCGCAAGGCTCGAGGTATTGGGGCTTGCTAAGCTATGGAATCAACGAAGACGTAACCGGCGCCGAGGACAATAACGGCAATCCAAAATCATACGATTGTTGGAGGAATGGCTGGTTCGGTCAAATCAGCCCGGAGAATAAGGCAGGCGAACGCCTGGAGGGAAACCTGGATCGCGTCTTCGATCCTTCAACCGTTCTGCTCATGGTGGACGCCGGTCCAAACACCGTTTCGGAGGCTCGCCGAGGTAATTTCAACGTCATGGACGGCTATGCCAACCTGGTCATGTCTGCGCAAACCCCCGGCCCGTACCTTGGTGACAATCGAGTCAAGTGGCCCTTGCGGGTTCCCGACAAGAGGCATCCCAAAGGAAAGCTGAGCGTGGCGTTTTGTGATTTTCATGCCGAGACGGTCAAGCCGGTGCCCGGCAAAGTCTATAGGCGGCTCGGGTTTCCCGACGTGCCTTCGCAGTACACTCCGCGGGTGCGCGTTTCGCCGTATCGCTACTATGTGGAGCCGGGATCCCCAACAGACCAAATAGGCGGCAGTTAAGGACCGATCCCCAACGGAGGGTGAATAAACACATATCGTTATCGTTTTTGGAAGAAGAGGAACCGGCAGCACGGCCGGTGGGAGTTCAGGAAAGAAGGAGACACCGTTTATGAAAGCACTACGACTATGTGCCGTTGTGATGGCGGGACTGGCCACAGCGGCCGTCGCCGCCCCACCGGGCCCGTTGGACGGGGCCAATATCCCGTCCAACTTCACGCCCGCCAATCTGGTGGCGACCCAAAACAACTGGACCGGGTTCGGGGACTATCAGGTGACGTCCGGCGGCTTCCTGCCGGGGTCTGAAGCGAACCATCTGTACCTGGCCAAGACGGCCACCAAGCTCGTGGTGGGCATCACAGGCAACTTAGAGACCCAGGGCAATGCCTACATCATCGGGATCGGAATCACCGGGCGAACCGGGCAGACCGAAAACCGGACCGAAGGCGTTGGCGGCCCCCCGTTCTCGCTTCAGGACGCCGGACGAGAGATCGTGGTCAGCACCAATGGGACCCCGGCTGATACCACCGACGACACCTGGGCATACGGGGCCAACGGAACGATCTTTCCATGCGATACCGATTACGTTGTGGCTGTGGATGTGTTCGGCAGCACCATGTCGGTCAGCGAATACACCTTGTTCCCGCCAACGGGCCCGGCCCAGGGAACGAACGACCCCACGCCCGGCAATTTCGCCGACCCACTTCAGGATCTGTTTGCCACGCGGGCCTTCGTCACGCAAGGCCCGGCCAACGACGGCAACGAACTCATGGAGAACGACCAGGCGGCCGGCTACGACCGTGGAGGTTTCGACAACACCAACATCAACGGCGTGACCGACGTGGACGGCTCTTCGGCGGCGACAGCCACCACCGGCATGGAATTGGCCATTCCGCTGGCCCGCATCGGCGCGTTAACGGGTTCGGAGACCATCAGCCTCTTCGTCATCATGATCGACGGGGGCGATGCCGCACTGCCTGAAAATGGCACCGTCTTCAATCAGACGTTCCCGCCGCAGGGTGCCGGCGCACCGTGCAACCCGCCGGCCGACATCGGCCTGCGCCCGGATCTATCGGCGTCGATGACCTGCATGGCGGTCAATCTGTCCGGCTTGTCTCTGTATACCGGCATCGCCGAGGGCGACCTGAGCGCGCCTCTGGCCGAGGGCTATACCTTGATGGGCACTCAGACCTGCCCCACGTCGGCCGGCGATCAGGCGTTTGATCCGGGCCTGCTGACCCGCGGCGGCGGCTCCGAGATGGATCAGCTCTACATCACCGACGACGGTGTGAACCTTTACATCGGTTTGACCGGAAACCTGGAAGAAAACGGCAACAAGTTCAACTTCTGGTTTGACAGCATCGGCACCAGCGGCACCGGCGAGCTGTTCTACGACAACATGGCGCCCGACGGCATGGAAGGCGACCTGATGCCGCCGTTTGCGGCCGATCCGTTCGGCCTGCGTCCCAATTACGATTACGCCGTCTCGATCTTCGTGGACGGCCCGGTCGGGGCGCGAAACGTCAACACCGAACTGTGGGACCTCAACGGAATGGTGAGCACCAGCAAGGGTGCGTCCATCATGGAGAGCGGCAACGGCACCCTTACCGGCGGGTCCAACCAGTGGAACATGCAGGTGGCGCTGAACAACCTCAACAGCGCGGGCGTCACCGGATGCCAGATCCCCGGCGATCCGTCCGGATGCGATTTTGATATCGGTGCGACGGTCGAAGCGGCGGCCGTGACGGCCACCAGCGGCTTTGAGATTTGCGTCCCGCTGGCCGATCTGGGCGTCAGCCCGTGTCAGCCACAGACCATTACGCTCTGGGCGCACCTGACCGGCGGCGGTGGATGGCGATCGAATCAGTCGCTGCCGCCCATGCATGAGGGCTTCTGCCCGCAGGTGCAAAACGGGGCCAACCTGATCACCGACTGGTACAACCCCAACGCGCCTTGCGGTGGAATCCAGGACTTCTACCGGGCCGTGGCGGTGACCTACACCACCACGCCCGCCGCTGTGGTGGTCAACGACTGCAACACCAACGGCATTGAAGACACCTGCGAAATCGTGGACGGCCTGGTGCCCGACTGCAACCTCAACGGCCGGCCCGATGTTTGTGATATCCGCGACCTGACCAGCACGGATTGCAATATCAACGGCATTCCCGACGAGTGCGAGGCGGATTGCAACACCAACGGCGTCGCCGATGCGTGCGACATCCGCGACTTGACCAGCACCGACTGCAACACCAACGGCATTCCCGACGAGTGCGAAGCCGACTGCAACACCAACGGGATTGCCGATACGTGCGATATCGCAAACCTGACCAGCGCTGACTGCAACACCAACAGCATCCCGGACGAATGCGAGCCCGACTGCAACGCCAACGGGGTCGCCGATTCGTGCGACATCCGGGACTTGACCAGCGCTGACTGCGACGCGAACGGTATTCCGGACGATTGCCAGCCGGACTGCAACAGCAACGGGACAGCCGACTTCTGCGATATCCGCGACCTGACCAGCCCGGACCTCAACACCAATGGCATCCCCGATGAGTGTGAGGGCGTCTGCACCCTCCTGGGGGCCAGGAGTTGCCGGGACCACACCACCCTGGCCGGCGGGCTCGACCGCCTGTGCTTGGACATGACCGCACCCGGTTCGATCGAGCCGCGCATCAACGGCATCACCGATCTGGAGCTCGACCTGGATCAGAACTCCAGGACGGTCAAAGTGTCCTCGGTCGTTTGCAGCACCAGCGGCGACGTGACCGCCACGCTGGCGACCGGGGCGCCGGTTATCGACGGGACCGCCGACGACGCATACGGCGGACCGCTGACCGTGCAGAACCTCCAGACCCAGTTCGGCGACGCCAACGCAGGAACGGTTGACCTTGCCAACGGCTCGGAGCTTGATATCGCCTACGGTGTTGCGACCGGCCAGGTGCTCTATCTGACGCTCGCGGGCAACCTCGAATCCAACTTCAACAAGCTGGAAATCTTCATCGACAGCATCCCGGGCGGCCAGAACAAGCTCCGCGGGGACAACCCCAACGTGGACTTCGACGGGCTGAATCGGATGGGCGATGACGGCTCCGGCAACGGGCTGACGTTCGATGTAGGCTTCGAGCCCGATTTCTACGTCACCATGGGCGGCGGCAACGTGCCTTATCAGTTGTTCGTCAACTATGCGACCTTGCTGACGGCCGGTGGCGGCGTCGGGAACTTCCTGGGCGAAGGGACGGCGGTCTCGGCCGGCACGTTGATCGGTGGGACGAATCCCGACGGGATCCTCGCCACCATCAACAACAGCAACACGGCTGGCGTGGGCGGCGGAGTCGCGTCGGATTCCGGGGCCGGTGTCACCACCGGCGTTGAGTTGGCCATTCCGTTCGCGGCCATCGGCAACCCGACCGGGTCCATCAAGGTCTGCGCCTTCATCAACAACGGCGGCCACAGCTTCCTGTCCAACCAGGTGCTGGGCTCGGCCGATGGCGCCGGTGCCGGTGGGATCGGGAATCTCGGTGAGCCGAGAATCCTTGATCTAAGTGCCCTGCCGGGCGACCAGTTCTTCGAGGTTGGCGGCCCCACGATGCATCTGCGATTCTTGTCGCCGCTGCCGGACACCGAATCGTGCGTCATCACGCTGGACTGCGGCGCGTCGCATTGTGTCCGAGGTCTGCGGGGCGACGTGGACCGCGGCGGGAGCGTCACCACGGGCGACGCCTCGCAGGTGCGGTTCTTCTTCAACCAGTCCGCACGCCAAGCCGGAGCCCAGTGGGATATGGATGAAGTCAACGGTGTGACCACCGGTGACTTCTCGCAAATCCGGTTCTTCTTCAACAGCACCGCGGCGGCCTGCCCGTAGCGGCCTGTTGAGCAACTGGTAGTCAGTTAACACCCCCCGCCCGCGAGCCCCGACTGGGTAACTCGCGGGCGGGGTTTTTCTGCCGTCATGGCAAAGGTAGTCGGATGCTGTGGGGATGGAGGCGTAATCAGTTTGACGGAAGCGTGGACAGCAGCTGTCGATAGAGTGGGGCGCCGGCCCCACCTCGTTGAACGCCGTTTTCGAGTACGGTCCGGGCGGCCTTGGTATCGCCGGTCTGAACATACGACGCGACCAGGGCCAACTCCGCTTTGGTTCGATTGTCGCCGGTCAGTTTGTTGGCGGCGGTCAGCAGACGGGGAATAGCCGCTCGATGGTCGCCAAGAATCTGGTAGAGGCGACCCATGAACCGCTCAGGCTGACCGGAGCTGTCCTTGGCGAATTGAAGGAACAGCGCGATGCGATCAATCGTATCGCGGGCCAATTGCCGATCGGATTCGGTCAAGGTGCCGGCAGTCTGCTGTCGGCAGGCCAGGGCAAAACAGGTGTGCTCGAAATAGGGTCCGGTATAGCCGGGCACGTGGCGGCGGGCGGCCCTGAACAGCGCTTCGGCTTCGCCTAAAAGCCCCTGTCGCATCTTGATCCGGGCCACCATTCCCGAAAGCGGAATCTTGAACCCACTGTGCGTCGTCGGGTCGGCCCATTTGCGCACTTGCTCTCGAAGAATGGAGGACATTTCAGCAAGCAGGGCCTCACGCCGGCTGGCAATCCGTCTGGACGCATCCGGGTTTGACGCTTTCATAAAGGAGATGTCGAACAACCGGCACATCGACTCGATCACGCCGAAGCGGTCGTAAAAGTTGTCGCCCAGTCGCCGGGCGTAGGCCCGAAAACCCGATAGGGAGTCCAAGTCTGATCGAGAGACGTGCAGCTTCCCGTCGAATGAGGTTAGGGTAGACAGGATCGACTTGGCCACGAGCCACTGGCCTTTGAGCGTGGGATGCACGTGGTCGTCCATCAACTCCCAGCCCACAGCACCGGTCGGGCTGGCGTCCCGAAAGGCCTGTTGCACGTCGCACAGCACCGCTCCCCCGTCGGCCGCTGCCCGGCGAACGGCGTCCATGGACGAAGATGGCGCCCGCCAGGGCATAGGGTCCAGATCGATCGCCCGGCGAAAATGCTCGGTTGCTGTTGATTCGTCCCCCTGCGCTTCCAAAGCCCGGCCCAGAAGATAGTGCAGTCGGGCGTGGTGAGGATCGATTCGCAGAGCCGATTCAAAATCGTCCACGGCTTTGCCCACATCTAAGGCGATTTCGCTGCTGCCCCGGTTCAGGAGCATGGTCAGGCGCGACCGTTCGTCGGGCGTGAGCCCGGAAAGGTCACACTTGCCGATGGGGGCCAACCCGCGCTCGTTCGACGCCAACGTGCATACAATGACGGGGATGGACTTGGATCGGCACTGCTGGATCATCTCGGTAATGTGGGCATAAAGGTTGCTCGCAGCCGCCTGCCGGAGCGGGCTGTCGGGGCTGATGTAGGCCTGGGCCACGACGCCTTCCATCAGCGCTTTTTTGGAAGTGCCGGGGCCTGATCGGCGGAACGTCGCCAGGAACTGCCCCAAGGCCGTGGAGCCGAAGGC